>NZ_JALNTO010000011.1:0-145267 GCF_023161785.1 Bacillus sp. 2CMS4F | reverse complement strand
TCTTATTTCGGATAACAACTATCCGTTTTCAAACTTGAAGGTGTTTTTTATTTGTCTCATCTTATGGGGTCAGTCCCTTACATAGCCTGTTTTTTTTATCGTGTTAATGTTTTAACGATCTTTTTGAAGCTCATATCTGATTTAACTTTAAATTCTCCGGCACGAATCTCCTTGTGATACCCAGCGTCGATCACGTAGTCATTAAAGTCCTTAGCTGAAGAAATAATGCCTTCTTTTTCAAGAATAGCTGATACATCTGCGGTGCTCATGCCGTCTTTAATGATGAGCTTGTACGTTTTTACTTTGTTTTTCGAGTCTGAGCTGCTGTCATCGCTCAGAGATTTCTCTTTTGAGTCGAGAAGCTTTTGATATTCATCACGGTTAACAGAAACCATTTTTTTAGAATCGAGATAATTGTTCACGTCTTGCTCGGTTACTGTTTTTTGTTCTTTTACAGCAGCGGCTTGATCTTCATCTGTCAGATAAAAAACACTTGCGAGAACGGCTGTCGCTAATATGATACCGCCGGCAAATGCCTGAATGCCTCGTTTTGTCATACGAGCACCTTCTCATTATCTTTTATAATCGTATTCACGTCTTCTACTGATACATGCTCAGCTTTAGCAATTGCTTCAGCTGACATGCCGTTATTATATTTAGAAAGTATTTGTTTGGCGATCTTTTGATTGATGCCGCTGTTCTTTGCTTTGCGGATCACAAGGTTTGTTTCAAGTAATTCTTCCTCAAGCACTGTCATTTTCTTTTTGAGCTTATAAATTTCCTGCATAGCAGAAAGCTGCAATGTTTCAAGCTCCTGCTCGACATCTTTCATCGGATCTCGTTGAGAATATGAGAATGCAATTAGCGCTATACTGACGATAAACAACGCAATAATAGCAATTTCCACGTTTCATCACCTTCTATTCTTTTTTTATCCTTCTTTTTTATACCATAAAACAAGTGGATTCTAAAGGAATTCGCGAAAAAAACGAGTTTTTGTCGAGAAATCTTTCTTTTCTTCCTTTATGGGTAATGGTTTAATAGGATCACCGAGCCAATGGAAGGAAAGGAGAATGTGAGAAGCCTATGGACAAACACTCATTTCCCCATAACATTCGAAGCGGGATTCCTTTTTTTAGGGACATATTCGACATGAACATCCAAAACTCTCACACATTAACAGTCCGATGGAATCTTTCAGTTGAGACGATGAAACTGGCGGAAACCGTGCTTTTCGAAAAAACGCCGGACATGATAAAAGAAATCCGTATTTTCGTGAAAAGAAACGGTATAGAAGCTGTCAGGACGAAACGCATAAAACGGGATAAAGGGAAATGGATCATTGTTCAGGTGCCTGGTAATGCTTTATATCGCGCTGAATGCAGAATACTGAATTCGATAAATGTTTCTCTCAAACTAGCTGAAACAGAGGACATCTTTCTTGCAGAAAACGGTGTCAGCGACATAAACAGTTTCCGCAATGCAGAAATACATACCAGGTGGGAGGAGCAATTTTCTGCTTATACCTGCTATTGCAGTGAGGGAAGAGGGAAATGAACATCCTTATGCTTTCATTCGAGCATCCTAATAAACCGAAAAGCGGGCTTGGCGTTCATTTGAGTCGTCTTATTTCCTATTTAAATCCGCATATCAAAATAACGATATGCGTTCCAAGCGGTAAGCTATGTTCCTATGCGAATGTTGAAGACTTTATAGCTGATGTCAATTTTAGAATGGTTCAACAAGTGTTGTCATGCAGTGAACGCTTTGATCTGATTCATGCCCATGATGACATGACGGCCCCTGCCGCTCATTATTTGAAAAAGCAGCTTGGCATTCCGCTTGCCGCAACGATCCACGGGCTTGAAAGCAGAAGGAAGCGTGCATGCAAAGAAACGCCTCATCCGTACAGGGTGCTGACGGAAAGGCTCCTCCTCGACATTTCCGACGAACTGATTGTGTTAAGCACTTTTATGAAGAGATCGATGAATGAGGCGTATCCGTTTCGTGAAAAAATAACCGTCATCCCAAGCCCTCTGTCTCTGCAGGCAAAAAGCGGCCTAGCTGAAAGGATCATTCATAAAAGATACTTGTTTTCGTTTGGAAGGTTTGTTCCGGAAAAAGGGTTTTCACAGCTGTTGAAGGTATTTTCTATACTGAACAAATGCCGGCCTGACCTTCAGTTGGTGCTAGCTGGACAAGGGCCGTTTCTTGCTGCCTATGAGAAACAGGCTGAGCAATTGAGCATAAAGGAAAGTGTAATGTTTTATCCTTTTTTAAATAGAAGAGAGATCGTGACGTTACTGTCTCAATGTGAAATGGCTGTTTTCCCAAGCTTTTATGAACCCTTTGGGCTCGCTGCACAAGAAAGCATGGAACAAGGCGTGCTGACAGCTGTTTCACAGTCAGGCGGTTTTTGTGACTTTGCCGTTCATGACAAAACTGCAATTGCTGCTGATTTTTCGCAAGAACGGGAGGCAGCCGATAGGCTTCACAACATATTAATAGATGAAGAAAAGGCCCGCCGGATAAAAGAAGCGGGCAGAGAACAAGTGATGAAACTGCATCATCCACGGATCATCACAGCATCATATTTGCAGCTTTATCAGCGTCTATCCAATAAATCATCATTTCATTGAAAAACATCCTAGCATTCCGTGCATTATAGTGGTATTATATATAAGTCTGAATAAGTAAATGATATTTAGTTTGGAGGGAAAACAATGCGCGTTAATATTACTTTGGCTTGCACAGAATGTGGTGAGCGTAACTATATTTCTAAAAAGAACAAACGCAACAATCCAGACCGCGTTGAATTTAAAAAATATTGCCCACGTGATAAAAAATCTACGTTACACCGTGAAACAAAATAACAGCGTAGCTGTTTGAGGTGTAAGAAAAAAGCCAGAGCTTTGAAAAAGGTTCTGGCTTTTTTCTATTCCGAGGGGGATGGAAATGAAATCACAATTAAGAAAAGAAACAATAGAAACGTTATCAGCGATATCGAGTGAAGAACTGTCTAAGAAAACTGCGCGTATCAACAAGCATTTATTTTCACTCCAAGAGTGGCAAAATGCCTGCACCATAGCCGTCACCATTTCAAGAGGGCTGGAGGTACCGACACGGCCGATCATCGAAAAAGCCTGGGGCGAAGGGAAAGAAGTTTGTATTCCAAAGTGTGATCCCGACACGAAAAGAATGCAGTTCCGCACATTCCAAGCGGATGATCAGCTTGAAACGGTTTACGCCGGACTTCAGGAGCCGATGATTGAGAAAACGAATGAAGTGATCCAATCACAGATTGATTTGATGATCGTGCCTGGCGTATGTTTCGATGCCAACGGCTATAGGATTGGCTTTGGCGGCGGTTATTATGATCGTTATTTAAGTGATTATAAAGGGAACACAGTTTCTTTGCTTTTAGAATGCCAGCTGTATGATCACGTGCCGCATCTGTCACATGATATCCCGGTTCAAATGCTGGTTACTGAGGATCGAATCATTTCTTGCTTTTCATAGCTTTCTCGTCCCTCCGTCAAGAATAAATAAGAAAGAATAACAAATCCTAATGGCAGGAGGGATATAATGAAAAAATTTATGATCTATGCCATTTGTGCTGTTTCTGCCGTGATGTTTTACCAAAACCGTTACCGTCTCATGAATACCGTGCTCAGCCAGCCCGGGATCAGGCGGTCCTTTATTCATCTTTTTTTAAGAATCCCGTTTATCCGCAATAAGTTTATACAGCAAGCTTTTTAAAAATCCCGTTTTCACGGGATTTTTTGCTTTTAGTAGGCGTCAAGAGCACCAGCTGTTATAATGAAAAAAAACCATTGGAGCGGTAAACATGTATTTGTTGGAGTATACATATTGGAAGGTCGCGGCGCATTTAGTAAGAAGAGGATATGGCGTCATACAATCCGGTGAATCTGATGAAATATGGCTGGAAGCACCGGATAAATCCTCTCATGATCTGATTCGCCTCTTTAAACAGAATATTGATTTTCGCCAAGAAATTGCAAGGGACATAGAAGTGCAGGCGGAGCGAGTAGAGCATGTCAGGAAGTCTATCGGCAAGCGGAATTTGATGCTGCTGAATGTGCTGATTTCAGCGGAAGCCCCTGTCGATGACTGGGAGGAAATCGCTGAAAAGCCTTTTGAAAAGGGACAGGTATCCGTTGAAACGGCACTTGTGACTGGCACTTCGCTTCATGAAGATCTGCAGGCAGTTTTTCCCTCACTTGATGCTGTTGAATGGACGGAAGACCGAGACTCATTGGAACACGTCCAAATGGCGAAAGAACACTTTTTTTCACTAGTGCAGAAACAAGAAGAACAGCGAAAAAAAGAAGCGGCGTTTTTCCAGAATGGAAAACCGATCTTTACATATTTGTTCATCGCGCTGCAGCTCGTGATGTTTTTCCTGCTCGAAATAAACGGAGGCAGCACCAATACGGAGACGCTTGTTGCTTTCGGCGCTAAGGAAAACGGCCTGATTGCAGCCGGAGAATGGTGGCGCCTGCTGACGCCGATTGTGCTTCATATCGGCCTTGCGCATTTAGCCTTTAACACGCTGGCTTTATGGTCGGTTGGAACCGCTGTTGAGCGCATGTATGGATCAGGCAGATTTTTGCTGATTTATTTGGCGGCGGGTATCACGGGATCGATCGCCAGCTTCGTGTTCAGTCCGTATCCTTCAGCCGGTGCTTCAGGCGCCATATTCGGATGCTTAGGCGCATTGCTGTATGTAGCTGTGTCAAACCGAAAAATGTTTCTAAAAACGATAGGCACAAATATTATTGTTATTATCCTGATAAACCTGGGTTTTGGCTTTGCGGTCTCAAATATTGATAATTCCGGGCATATTGGCGGCTTGGCCGGCGGTTTTCTTGCTGCGGCAGCACTTGGTTTGCCAAAAGCAAAAGACTGGGGCAAAAAAATGGTGTCAGCGATTCTGCTGGCTGCCCTGGCCGGCGGTTTTCTCTATTACGGATTGCATTCACCGTCCCATCAGGAGACAGCGCTGATCCGGCAGGCAAATGAGCTTTACCAGGAAGGAAAATATAAAGAAGTAACCGAATTGCTGAACGGTGAAGCAGAGCAGAAAGACGCTTCAGCTGATCTTCTGAAAGTCCTGGCAGTTTCTGATATTCAAATCGGCGAATATGATCAGGCGATTTCTCTTTTGGAAAGAGCAGTGCAAAAAAAGCCTAAAGACCATGCGTCCTATTACAATTTGGCATTGCTGTATGCGGAAAAAAATGAACTTGGTCAAGCTGACGAGGCAATCAGGACCGCTGTAAAGCTGAAGCCGAAGGAGAAGCGTTATATAGAACTGCAGCAGCAAATTGAAAATAACAAAGAATAAATGGCTGGATGAGAAAACGTTGAATTTGCCAAGGAATGAATCCCGGGTATTTTTGTCAGCGTTTTCTTCTTGACTGGCCGGTTCTTTATGACTACGCTATTTATAGTTAAGATCAAGAATGGTGAGGAATATGAATACATTTTATGATGTACAGCAGCTGTTAAAAACATTTGGACACATTGTTTACTTTGGTGACAGAGAGCTTGAAATTGAGTTTATGCTTGATGAATTAAAGGAACTATATATAAATCATATGATTGAGAAGGAGCAGTGGGCTAAAGCGGCAGCTGTCCTTCATAAAGAGCTGGAACAAACAAAAAAACGGAAGAGATTTACGTAAAGGTTAAGGTGATATAAATGGACGAGATATGGTTTGCGGGAATCGATCTTGGAGGAACGACGATAAAACTCGCATTTATTAATCAATATGGAGAGATTCAGCATAAATGGGAAGTCCCGACCGATAAGTCCGGTGACACCATTACCGTGACAATAGCAAAAGCGATTGACAGCAAGCTGGATGAGCTTCATAAACCGAAGCACATCGTCAAATATATAGGAATGGGCGCACCGGGGCCAGTAGATATGGCAACTGGGGTCGTTTATGAAACGGTAAATCTGGGCTGGAAAAACTATGCTTTAAAAAATCATCTGGAAACGGAAATAGGCATCCCTGCGGTTATAGAAAATGATGCGAATATTGCCGCGCTCGGAGAAATGTGGAAGGGTGCGGGTGATGGCGCAAAAGACGTCATTCTCGTTACGCTAGGCACAGGAGTTGGCGGCGGTATTATTGTGAATGGGGAGATTGTGCACGGGATAAATGGCGCTGGCGGAGAAATCGGCCATATTTGCAGCATCCCTGAAGGCGGGGCGCCGTGCAACTGCGGTAAAACAGGCTGTATTGAAACCATCGCGTCAGCAACTGGCATTGTCAGAATTGCAAAAGAGAAAATTGCAAAAGCTAAAAAGCCGACTCAATTAAAAGCATCTGATCATTTAACGGCACGAGATGTATTTGAAGCAGCAAATGAAAATGATGAATTAGCTCTTGAAGTTGTCGATTATGTAGCTAAGCATCTCGGCCTGGTGCTTGGCAATCTGGCCAGCTCGCTTAATCCGTCAAAAATTGTTCTCGGCGGCGGCGTTTCAAGAGCCGGAGAATTGCTGAGATCCAAAGTCGAGAAAACATTCCGTGTATGTGCCTTTCCGCGCGCTGCGGAAGCGGCTGATATATCTATTGCGGCGCTTGGAAATGATGCGGGCGTTATCGGAGGGGCTTGGATTGCTAAGAATGAATGGCTGAAACACCAAAATTGTTAAATTTGTGAAAATGAAATTGATTTTTTGTTATGTTCAGGTTAAGATTTAATTTGATGTGTTAATGAGAATGTTGTGAATAGACTGATTTTTTGAGCGTGCTTGCATAGGAGGTTGAAATGCGAAAAACGTTTTTTTCGATGATTTCATTTATGCTGATTGCCATTTTAATGATGTGGCTGAAAACGTATGTTGTTTACAAAACCAGTTTTCATATTAAAATTGACAATCTTACGCAGGAATTTATTCTGTTTATCAACCCATTGAGCTTTTTGCTGCTTATTTTTGGCTTCAGCCTGTTTTTAAAGGGAAGAAACAGAAATCGTTACATTATTGCCATGAGTTGTATTGTCACATTTGTTTTGCTGGCGAATATGGTTTTTTATCGTTTTTACAATGATTTCCTAACGATTCCGGTTCTTTTTCAAACAAGCAATATGGGTGATCTGGGAAGCAGCATCGGAACGCTTCTTGAGCCGACAGACCTCCTATTGGCTGTAGATATCGTGATTTTAATATGGCTTCATATGCGTCAAAAAGCCTTTCAATCAGACATCACCTCTACGAAAAATGAACGGGCGGCATATTTTTTGTTTGTGGCTTCCGTTTATTTCTTCAACTTAGGTCTGTCTGAGGCAGAACGGCCGCAGCTATTGACACGCTCATTTGACAGAGAAATGCTCGTTAAAAATATCAGCCTGTTTAATTTTCATATTTATGACGGAGTACTTCAGTCGAAGCAATCCGCACAAAGAGCGCTGGCTGACAGCAACAGCCTGACGGAAATTGAAAACTATGTCACAGCCAATGCGAAAGATGCCAATAAGAACTTATTTGGCGCCGCAAAAGGCAGAAACGTCATACTTGTATCTCTGGAGTCGACACAAAGCTTTGTGATCAATGAAAAGGTGAACGGAAAAGAAATCACCCCGTTTTTGAATGATTTTATAAAAGAAAGCTATAACTTTAGTAATGTTTACCACCAAACAGGGCAGGGGAAAACCTCTGATTCTGAATTTATCGTTGACAATTCACTTTATCCGCTTGGACGAGGCGCTGTGTTCTTTACAAATGCGGGCAATCAATACATGGCCGCGCCAGAGATTCTCAAAAATAACGGATATTATTCAGCGGTGCTCCATGCCAATAATAAAAGCTTTTGGAATCGCGACTTAATGTACGATTCATTTGGGTATGATTCATTTTTTGATATTGAATCGTATGATGTCAATGACGATAATTCAGTCGGCTGGGGGCTGAAGGATAAAGAATTTTTTGAACAGTCTTCAGAGCTGATGAAAAACCTGCCTCAGCCGTTTTACTCCAGGCTGATCACACTCACGAACCACTTTCCGTTTGACCTTGATGAAGAGGACAAATTGATTGAGGAATATGATTCAAGCAGCCAAACGTTAAACAAGTATTTCCCAACTGTTCGTTATCAGGATGAGGCGCTGAAACGATTTATCGAAAAGTTAAAGGAAGACGGGTTATATGATAACTCCATTATTGTTTTATACGGTGACCATTACGGGATATCGGAAAACCATAATGAAGCGATGGGGCAGTTTTTAGGGAAAGAAATTACACCATTTGAAGAAGTGCAGCTCCAAAAAGTGCCGTTTGTCGTTCATATTCCTGGAATTACAGACAAGAAGCCGAAAACGATTGATAAAGTAGGCGGACAAATCGATATCCGGCCGACGCTGATGAATCTGTTAGGTATTGATACAAAGAACTTCATTCAATTCGGCAACGATCTGCTTTCTGACGATAAACTGGACTTTACAGTGCTGCGGGACGGAAGCTTTATCACAGACCAGATCGTGTATACTGACGGTCTATGTTATGACAAAGCGACCGGAAAGCCTTTGAAAGAGGCAAAGCAATGTGAAACATTTGCAGATAAAGCGAAGCAGGAGCTTTCACTTTCTGATGAAATCATTTACGGAGATTTGTTACGATTTTATGATCAGGAAAGACTGGACAATTCGTCAAAAAGAAAAGAAAAACAAATTCTAGATCAGGCCTCATGATCACAAAGTCTCCCGTATCAAAAAATGCGGGAGGCTTTCTTTTTTAAAAAACGCCGTCATATAGTAACAAAAAGGGGGATGATGATGGCGTTTATTACGATAAAACCTGAGATCAAATACAATTTGGCTTTATTGGCAAGAGAACTGAAGATAGATGAGACATTGCTTAGAAGTGCCAATCAAACAGCACAGAAACATCAATTGTACTGTCCGGGTTATAAGATTGAAGAAAGCACCGATAAGGAGCTTCAATCCATTCAGGAAGTAAAGCGCTTTTTACACCCGCTGCAGCTGCAGCCTGCTGATGACTGGCTGCAACAAGAAAAAATCTATGACTTTCTTGCTGTCGAAGAGGAAATAAAAAAAATAATCAATGTGTTTCCGTTTGTTTCATGCCGGGAAATCGGACGTTCCGTTTTGGGCAGGCCGATCTGGGAGCTGGCGGTTGGGGGAGAGCATACCTCCAAAAAAGTTCACATGAATGCATCGTTTCATGCAAATGAGTGGATTACCACGTCTGTATTGCTGAAGTGGCTGAAGGAATATTGCCTTTCTTTATGTCATAATACGAATTTCTTTGGTTTTACTCCTTTGGAGCTGTTCAGCCGAACCTCTCTGTCTCTTGTTCCTCTTGTGAATCCGGATGGCGTTGATCTTGTCTTACACGGATCAGCGGGCATGGGAGACAGGAGAGATGAACTTGAAAGACTAAACTGCCATCGTCCGAATTTTAATGAATGGAAAGCAAATATTAAAGGAGTTGATTTAAATAAACAATTCCCGTCTTTATGGGAAATTGAAAAATACCGCAAACCAAAAACGCCCAGCTACCGAGATTTTCCCGGAACTTCTCCGCTCACAGAGCCGGAATCCATTGCGATGCAGCAGCTGATAACAGCGGATCCGCCTGACAGGCTGGTGGCCCTTCACACTCAAGGAGAAGAAATCTATTGGGGATATAAAGGCCTTGAGCCCGAAGAATCAGCTGCGGTAATAAAGGATTTTGAGACGATAAGCGGAAACATTTATAAAGGAGTCAAGGATATTGACAGCTATGCGGGATTCCGCGACTGGTTTATTCATCACTATTTTAAGGAAGGTTATACGGTGGAACTTGGAAAAGGCCAAAATCCCTTGCCGTTTGAGCAGTTTTCACATATTTATCAGGCGACAAGCGGGATCTTATGGAGGTCGTTATTTTTTCTTGAATAACTGAAACTTTTTCTGTTTCGTGCCGTATCAAATATGGGACAATAAATATGATCGGAGGGGGAGGCTGATGAGATCAGTTTGTTTGATTCTGCTGTCAGCATTGCTAGTTTGTTTATCGGCATGCGAACCATCTCATCAGCAGCAAAAACAGGCAGCGACGGCAAAAAGTGAGGAAAAAGAGATTGTTCCGCTGCCAGCAGGAAAAGCGGACGGAGCGGAAGGCTGGCTCAATAACAACACCATTCTCTATACTGTCTCAGAGCCGACAAAAACAGAGCTTCTTGCATATCAAATCTTTAATGGCAAAACGAAAAAGCTCTATCAGACGGATGGTCAAATCGTTGATGTTCAAATCAATCCCAAGAAACAGATGATTCTGCTGCAGATCACGCATAGCCAACAGACAGCAGTAGTTTTGCTGAATCAAAAAGGGGAGAAGCTGTACCAGAAAGAATACGAAACGTACGAGCTGGAGGCAGCATGGAATCAGTATGATCCGTATCAAATGATGGTCACGGTATTCACTGAAAACTGGGACTTCCATACATATCACGTGGATGCCAAAAAAGACAAGTCTGCTTTAAGTCGAATACAGGTACCGTTTGTCCATTGGACCTCAAAAGACACATTTGACTATCTAAAAGAGGGAAGAAACGATAAAGAAGGCCCTTTGTATACGTATGATATTGCTTCTGAAAAGGAGAAAAAGCTGGAGGAGGATGTCCTTTACTTTGATTCTTTTCATAATATGAGCTTTAGCGTCAAAGCAGATTCCGGAGAGAACGGCTTGTATGAATTTACATCACCGCAATTGAATGGTGAAGCAGTTACAGCAGAATGGCCGCTCCAAACCAAATATACAAGTCTGGCTCCGATGGAGTATGATTTTGATGAGGCTGGCGGTCTGTTTTACACGTTTAAAGAAAGCGGGGACGCATTTAAGCTGTCAGCGATTGATATGAAATCGGGAAAGGCGCAGGATATTCTTACTTTGCCTGAAATGGAGCCGATCCAAGTATCCCCGAACGGAAAATATGCGTTGTACGGTTTTCATTTTGAGCGCATAATTTCATTAATATCACATGAAATGAAGCCAATCATCATTGATAAAAAGGAGATGGAATAATTAATGGCTATCGCAGATGTAACCATTATCCCAATCGGAACAGAAACACCTAGTGTGAGCGCCTACGTGGCGGATGTGCAGAAAATTTTAGAGGGCTACAAGGCAGAAGGGAAAATCAAATATCAGCTGACACCAATGAACACACTGATTGAAGGCGAGCTCAGCGACCTTTTTGCTGTGATTCAGGCGATTCACGAAGCGCCGTTCCAAAAAGGGCTTCACAGAGTGGCGACCAACATTCGCATCGATGACAGACGGGACAAAAAAACGACGCTTGAAAGTAAAATAGAAAGCGTGAATAAACATTTACAGCAATAAAAAATAAACCTGTATCCCATTGGATACAGGTTTTAATGTGCAGTAGGATAACCGCTGTTTATCACCGTCATCACTGTAAACCAGCCAAACACACACAAGGTGGCCCCGGCTAATAAAAATCCAAGTATATTTTTGTTTTTCACAGAACGCAAGACTCCCCATAAAGCGAAAAGAGCGACAAGGCCGAAAATCACGACAAGTAACATTACGCAGCCCCCTTTACATTGAAAAACCTGCAATTCTTTCCATTTTTATTCTACCCGTTTTCAGTGTGTTTGTCGATAGCGTTTTCATAGCGATTGTTTGAATCTTTTTTCAAAAACCCTCATAATAGGAGCATAAAAAGGAAAGAGGTGAGAAAAGTGAAATGGAGAAGAATGCCTGTAGGACCGATTCAAGCGAATGCATATTTTTTAATCAGTGATGATCAATGCCTGATTTTTGATCCGGGCGGCGAAGGAGATAAAATCAACCAATACATAAAAGAAAAAGGATTAACGCCTTTAGCCATTTTACTGACACACGCCCATTTTGACCATATTGGGGCGCTGGATGACGTGAGAGACAGATGGGATATTCCTGTCTATCTGCATCAAAATGAAAAGAATTGGCTTACAGATGCCTCATTAAACGGCTCAGGATTGCTGAGAGGGATAGAAGTGACAGCTAAGCCGGCAGATCATTTGATTGAAGGGGACGGTGAGCTGAATATTGGGCCTTTCCATCTGGAGACGCTATTTACACCGGGACATTCCCCAGGAAGCGTTTCATATTACGTGAAGGATGCCGACCTGGTGATTTCCGGTGATGTCCTGTTTCAAGGCGGGATAGGCCGTACAGATTTACATGGAGGCGACCAAGAAACGCTGCTGACGTCTATCCATGAAAAATTGCTTACACTGCCGGAGCATACATTGGTGTTAAGCGGACATGGTCCTGAAACTGACGTGCAGACTGAGCAGGATCAAAATCCGTTTTTAAATGGTTTTTCATTATAGAAAAAGAGACAAACCGATGAGGTTTGTCTCTTTTTGCCTTTAATGTCCTCCGCCGCCTGGTACCATAATAAAAATGGAATAGTATGTGAAGCCGGCAAAGAAGATGGTTAAATAAGCGCCAAAGATATAAATGTACATCCGTTCTGTTAAATTCAAATACGATAGAAACACAAATAAGATCGTCTGTCCAAAAAATAAAAGGGAAGCATCTTTCATATCACCTAAATAAAACATGACTGCAAATATTCCCGTCCAAAATCCTAACACCCGGAACATGCGATTCATTTTTTATCCCCTCCCGAGAGTCCCTCTGACTGTTATTATAATGGATCACGGACAAAAATGTAAACATTTTCATTATTAATATGAAAAATGGTATTTAACCCTTTGATTGCGTTTTCTATTATATGTGCGGTTTTTTAGAAATAACCCGAAAAAAAGTTCAATAAATGGTTTAAAGAAAAATTGATACGGGTAGTTATTCTACAAAGAGATGGTTAACTGGAGGAGGAAAAAACATAATGGAACAATTAACTTTTTACTCATACCCAAGCTGCACGTCATGCCGAAAAACAAAACATTGGCTCAAAGCGCACCAGATTGAATTTAACGAACGGCACTTATTCAGAGAAACTCCAACGATGGATGAATTAAAGTATATTTTATCTTTAACCACAGAAGGAATTGACGAAATTTTAGCAACAAGAAGCCAAACCTTCAAAAATTTAAATTTAAACATTGAAGATATGACTGTAAACGAAGTGCTGGAACTTTTAATTGAGAAACCGAAGCTTTTGCGCCGTCCGATTCTCGTGGACAACAGGAAGCTTGTTATCGGATACAATCCGGGAGAACTGTTAAAGTTATCGAAGAAGAAAACGGTTCATCAATCTGCATGATGAAAAACCGAAGATCCGCTGATTTGCTTGAATCAGCTTATCTTCGGTTTTTCACAGTTCAGAAACTGGGCTAGCTGGATTCGAACCAACGATCACGGAGTCAAAGTCCATTGCCTTACCGCTTGGCTATATAGCCCATTGAATATAAAAATAGTATGTGTAACGTGAGACAAGTTATACATATCAATCATACACTTTTTGAAAGATAAACATCACAGGAGGTAACCGATTGAAATGAAAGCTCTAGATCAGTATTTAACAGAGCACAAAGAAGACATTACACTCCAATGGCTGGAAACATGCACGTTAAAAGGAAGTTTGCTGTATTCTGCAAAAGATCAGCAAAAATTAGAACGGAAATTAAAAGAGCAGCATGAATCATTGGTAGCCATTGTAGCAAAATCCATTAGAAAAGAAGAGGTGAAGGATCAGCTTAACCAATGGTCACTTCAATGTGCCAGAGACCGTGCTGTTCATGAAGTGACCGTGACGGAAAGTGTCAGTCAGTTTAACGCTTTCAGGCACATCATGTGGCAATGGATTCAAGACTTCAGCGAAGCCGCTTCTTCCCAAGAAATCGGCATCCAGGAGATATTTGAGTGGAGCAAGATTTTGAATCAAACGATTGATGAGATTATCGAGGTATTTACAGAAGAATATCATCAGGTCACGGTGATCCAATTAAATGCGCAAAAAGAAATGATCAATGAATTGAGCGCACCGATTATGCCGATTTCTAAAGAGATTGGGATTCTTCCCCTTGTTGGTGAAATTGACACGTACAGAGCGAGAACCATTTTGGAATCCGTTTTGGCCCAATGCTCGGCGTTAAAGCTTTCATATTTATTTTTAGATATATCCGGTGTTCCCATCGTCGATACGATGGTTGCCTATCAAATCTTTAAAGTGATTGACAGCACCAAACTGCTGGGCATTGAGACGATTATTTCAGGAATCAGGCCTGAAATCGCCCAGACTGTTGTGAAGCTCGGATTAGATTTTTCGAATGTGAAAACAGAGCAAAGTCTTGCTAAAGCTTTAGCCAACAAAGGATTTAAGATAGAAGAATCTTAAGATGTCCCTTAAGGGATGTATTTTTTTGAAGCACGTTCAACAATGAAGAGAAGCAACAGCTGAACAGCCTGTGCTAGGGCTATTCAGCTTTTTTTACTTCGATAAACAAAATATGGTGACTGTCGATGTCTTTTACCTTGAATGAGTAGCCGTCATATTCAATGACACTTTCAGGCTCGGCGTCTATGTTTTGTGTGAGAAACCAGCCTCCGAGCGTATCGACTTCAGCATCTGATAAATCAGTTCCTAGCAGGTTATTCACGTCACTGATTAATAACTTCGCATTTAATAAATAATGATCTTTTCCCAGCTCACGAACATGAGGCACTTCATCTGCATCGAATTCATCACGTATTTCTCCTACAATTTCTTCAATAATATCCTCGACGGTGATCAATCCTGAAGTTCCGCCATACTCATCAATGAGAATCGCCATATGAGTGCGTTCCTTTTGCATTTTAATGAGTAATTTGTAAATCGGAATGGTCTCAATGACATGAATGACGGGCTGTATGAAGGGTTCAATTTTGTGCTTCTGAAAAGAAAAATCTTTCGTCAGCAATGAAAACAGCACTTCTTTCATATTGATCACGCCGATGACGTTATCTTTATCTTCCTTAACAACAGGGTAACGGGTATATTTGGTCTGCTTAACCGTTTCCCGCATGTTTGGAATCGAGTCATCCTCAATAGACAAACTGACCATTTCGTTTCGCGGGACCATGATCTCCTTTGCCATTCGTTTATCAAATGTAAAGATATTATTCATATATTTTAATTCGCTTTTTCTGATTTCTCCGCTTTTATAGCTTTCGGTCAACAGTACTCTAAGCTCTTCCTCCGTATAAGCCAGTTCATGCTCTGATGCCGGCTTCAGCCCAAAAAGTCCTGTGATCATTCTGGCAGACTGGTTAAGGAGCCAAATGAACGGAAACATGATTTTATAAAACCAGATTAATGGTTTCGCGAGCATCAGCGTAATGCTTTCTGCTTTTTGAATCGCGAAGCTCTTCGGTGCCAGTTCCCCGATGACGACATTTAAATACGTTACCACTAAAAAGGCGATAATAAGGGAAAGAAGATGGGTAAGCGACTCGTTTAAACCTGCCTTATGAAAGAGCGGACGAAGCAGAGTCTGTACAGTCGGTTCACCCAGCCAGCCGAGTCCTAAAGCTGCGACCGTGATGCCCAGCTGGCAGGCTGATAAATATTCGTCAAGATGTGTGACCACATGTTTTGCCGCTTTAGCGCCTTTTTTGCCTTTTGCGACAAGCTGATCAATTCTGGATCGCCTGACTTTTACGATCGAAAATTCTACGGCGACAAAAAATCCCGTTAACAAAATTAAAAACGCGACTGCTAATAAATTGATAAATTCCAAAATAAACTGCCTTCTCCAAGGAAGGCATGCACCTCCCTTTCCGATGTCTTTCTACATTCCATACCACCGGCAAAAGCTCACAAAACATGTGATGAAGTGCCTAAATGGTTTAGGAATGCTTCTCCTTGGGCAATTAAAGAACAAAAGAATAAAAGTCTGGAGGATCGTAACATGAAGGTACATACAGGTGGGGATTGGTTTTGGTACCAAATGGGGCCTCAGGAAAGAGATAAGGCAAGAGATCTGATCCATTTTTCTCATTGGCCGCAATGTGAAAAGTGGTTTGAAAATAATCATCATATTAACTTTTTGCGCGTGGATACAACAGAAGCTGAGAATGAAGCGGTATTTGGCTCGATCGTATATGATCAGGGGCTTGGCGAGGAAAAAGACCATACCGTTTTTCATTTCTATATTACTAGGCAATATTTTTTCACAATTAACTTTGATTTTTCGATTTTGGAGGGGATTAAGGGAAAACAAGTTGTCCAGCAAATGGAGAGAGCGGATAGTACCATGGAGGGATTTTTGATCCTTCTCGGCGAGTTAATGAATGCGTATCTAATCGGTGTAGATGAATTTGAAGTAAAGCTGAGAAAGCTCAGATGGCAAATCAAAGACGACAATAGCAAAAGCATTTTAAACCGTGTTCATCTCCTGCACCATGAGCTGATGGTCTGGAAAAACTTAATCCTAAGCACTAAAAAAATTGAAATGGCATTGAAAGAAACCTTTTTGCTCCAAAATGATAGTAAAAAGGTTTATCAGCGGATACAACTCAAAATTGACAGGGGGTTTACATACATCAGCGAATTTGAAGGGGAGCTTAATAGTCTGTTGCATTCAGAGGAAGTCATTACCTCTCACAGGGGAAATGAAATATTCAAAGCGCTGACCATTTTCACGACGCTTTTTACGCCGGTTACAGCACTCGGTGCCCTCTGGGGGATGAACTTTTCCGTGATGCCTGAGCTGAATTGGAAATACGGTTATGTCTTTTCTCTCTTATTGATTATCACTTCTACAGTCCTAATCTACCTATATTTGAAGAAGAAAGGCTGGACGGGAGATATGCTGCAGGAACGGAAGGATAAAAAGAAATCTCGAAAACGGCGGATACTGTAGAATGTTTCATTTTTTGTGAAGCGGATAAAGAATAAATAGAACACGGTAAAGGAGGAATTGAAATGAAAGTAAGAGATATCATGACTGCGAATGTAGAATGCTGCGAGCCAACTGCATCAGTCACTGAACTAGCCAAAAAGATGAAAGACTCCAATGTCGGTTCTATTCCAATTTGTGAAAGCGGCAGACTTCAAGGCATCGTTTCTGATCGGGACATTGTCACAAGAAGCTTAGCTGAAGATCAAATGGAGGCGAAAGCAAGTGATATCATGAGCACAGAAGTCGTTTCCGGTCATCCTGATATGTCTGCTGATGAAGCGAGTCAGCTCATGGCAGAGCATCAAATCCGCCGTTTACCGATTCTTGAAAATGAACGTTTAACGGGTATTGTTGCGTTAGGCGACCTTTCCGTTAAGAAAAACACAGACCAGAAAGCCGGAAAAGCATTAAGTGAAATTTCTAAATCAGCATAACAAACAGTTTGGAAGAGGTAACTGCCTCTTCCTTTTTTATTTTGTATACAATAAACTGATTCGCCATTTTTAGAAAGCGTCAAACTCCGATTTATAAATCCTTCTTTGGATGCCAGATCCGGACTGCGTACATCTGTCCATCAATCTCTTTTCAAATCCTTATTAAAATTGAAAATGATGTGATACATATATCTGAATTTCTATTTTTGATAGGAGTGAAATGTTTTTTTAGGTTGTAAATACATCAGAAAATCACATTTTTTTTGTTTGATTACCATGTCTTCTTTTTCTACAATACGCTTTGAAAGGAGAGGGAATCAAATTGGATTCGATAGAAAAAATAAGCAAAACTTTAATTGAAGAGGCATATAGGACGAAGGCCTCTGACATTCACATTGTGCCGAGGGAACGGGACGCAATCATTCATTTTCGGGTTGACCATGCATTGCTGAAAAAGCGAAACATGAAAAAAGAAGAGTGTGTAAGGCTCATTTCTCATTTTAAGTTTCTCTCAGCTATGGACATAGGGGAAAGAAGAAAGCCGCAAAATGGATCTCTTACTCTAAAATTAAAAGAGGGTGACGTTCACTTAAGGATGTCAACGCTCCCGACAATTAACGAAGAAAGCCTCGTCATCAGAGTGATGCCTCAGTATAATATCCCTTCGATTGACAAACTGTCTTTATTCCCAAAGACAGGAGCCACCTTGCTATCATTTTTAAAACACTCCCACGGCATGCTGATTTTTACCGGGCCAACAGGCTCTGGGAAAACAACAACATTATATTCTCTGATCCAATATGCAAAAAAACATTTTAATCGAAACATTGTCACACTTGAAGATCCAGTGGAAACGAGGGATGAAGATGTTCTTCAAGTGCAGGTGAATGAAAAAGCCGGTGTCACATATTCCACAGGACTGAAGGCTATTTTGCGCCATGACCCCGATATGATCATTTTAGGTGAGATTAGAGACGCTGAAACAGCCCAGATCGCGGTGCGGGCAGCGATGACTGGTCATTTAGTGCTGACGAGCCTTCATACGAGAGATGCGAAGGGCGCGATTTACAGGCTGCTTGAATTTGGCATTAATATGAATGAAATCGAGCAAACGGTTATTGCGATAGCGGCTCAGCGTTTAGTTGATTTGGCTTGCCCGTTTTGTGAAGACGGATGTTCATCAGTGTATTGCCGCCTGTCACGAAATGTCAGGAGAGCAAGCGTATACGAGCTGCTTTACGGAAAAAACCTTCAGCAGTGTATCCAGGAAGCGAAAGGGGACAATGCAAATTACCAATATCAAACGCTGCGTCAAATTATAAGAAAAGGGATTGCGCTCGGCTATTTAACGACAAACAACTATGACCGGTGGGTTTATCATGAAACAGATTAGAAAAGTTTGGCCGCTAAAGGATCAAGCCTATTTACTGAAAAGGCTGGGTGAAATGACAGCGGGCGGATACAGTCTTTTAGACGGATTGCGCCTGATGCAGCTGCAAATGAATAAAAGGCAGCTGGCGGACTTGGCTAACGCAATAAGACGGTTGAGAGAAGGGGAATCGTTTTACCATGTATTAAAGAGCTTGTCATTTCATAAGGAAGCCGTCGGTATTTGTTATTTTGCTGAAACACATGGGGAATTGCCGGCTTCCATGATTCAGAGCGGAGAGCTGCTGGAACGAAAAGCAGGCCAGGCAGAACAGATAAAAAGGGTGTTGCGATATCCTCTTTTCCTCATCTTTACCGTTGTTGTCATGCTTTATATGCTGCAAAACATCATCATCCCTCAGTTTTCCGGTATTTATCAATCGATGAATGTAGAAACGTCACGCACAACAGACATCATTTTTGCGTTTTTTCAGCACCTTGATGCTGTGTTCATATTAATGGCCATTTTGGCTGCAGGAATAGGTGTTTATTATTGGTTTGTGTTCAAGAAAAAATCCCCCGACCATCAAATGCTCATTTGCGTAAGCATTCCTTTGTTTGGAAAGCTGGTCAGGCTGTTTAACAGCTACTTTTTTTCTTTACAGCTGAGCAGTCTGCTTGCATCAGGTCTTTCTATTTATGACAGTTTGAAAGCATTTAGGAAGCAAACGTTTCTCCGTTTTTACCGCCATGAAGCTGAACAAATGATTGAACGGTTAAAAGCCGGTGAAACCATTGAAGCTGCTTTATGCAAACGGCCTTTTTACGAAAATGATTTTTCAAAAGTGATATCTCATGGCCAGCTAAGCGGCCGCTTGGATCGGGAACTCTTCACATACAGCCAGTTTATATTGCAGCGGCTTGAGGACAAGTCACAAAAATGGACAGGCATTCTTCAGCCCATTATTTACGGATTTGTCGCAGGGATGATTTTAATTGTTTATCTATCGATGCTCCTGCCTATGTATCAGATGATGAATCAAATGTGAAAGGAAGAGGCTGATGAATGAGAAAGGGTTTACACTTGTGGAAATGCTGATCGTGCTCTTTATTATTTCTATTTTGCTATTGATCACCATACCGAATGTAACAAAACATAATCAAACCATTCAGAAAAAGGGCTGTGAAGGCCTGCAAAACATGATAAAGGCGCAGGTAACAGCATATGAACTCGATCATGACGGGAAGACACCAAGCCTCGGCGATTTACAGGCAGAAGGTTATGTGAAAAAAGATGCGGTTTGTCCAAATGGAAAGCAAATTATCATTACCGGCGGAGAGGTTAAGGTTGAACATTAAATTAAAAGGGGAAGCTGGATTCACCCTTTTAGAAAGCCTGCTTGTTTTAAGCCTCGCCTCTATTATGCTGATTGCGGTGTTTACCACGCTTCCTCCTGTTTATGAAAATACAGCATTACGGCAGACAGTATCCCAGCTGAAAAATGATATTTTACTTGCGCAGCAGACCGCAATTTCCAATCATCAAAGAACAAAGATTCTTTTTCAAGAGAAAAAATATCAATTAATCATAGGTGACACTGTTATAGACCGTACTTATCATAACGGGCTTTCGGCAGAGTTACTGACATTAAAAGACCGCTTGGAATTTAACGAGAAAGGGCACCCGAATATAGGCGGGAAAATCCGTATAAAAGGGCGTGCCGCCTATGACATAACAGTTTATTTAGGGAGCGGAAGAGTGAATGTGGAGAGAAAATAAAGGCTTTTCTACAATTGAAACGATGGCTGCCCTCAGCATATGGCTGTTTATGCTTCTGACGATCGTGCCGTTGTGGAACAAGCTGATAGCTGATGAACATATAGCGGATTCGAGAGAAATTGGTTATCAGCTTGTTAATGAAAGCATAGGCAAATATATTCTGACAGGAAAAGGAAATTCGTCACAAACTGTTTCGATGAACAATAGCAAATACTCGATGACATGGGAGGAGGAGGGAGAATATCAAAAAGTATGCATCTCACAAGACTCCTATAAAGACAAGCCATTTTGCCTCAGCATTTTGCGGACAGACTGGCTATACGCTTCTTAATGTATTATTTTCGCTCTCTGCTTATTTGCTCATATCAGGATCGTTAGCGATGTTCTTTCATCTATTTTTGTCACGTCAACAGGAGAATGAGGGCTTCATGCAGCGGGAATGGGTCATTTCGGTAGAGCAGATCATGAATGAGTGCAAGCAGTCGCAGACAGTGCAGACAGATGAGCATGGCAGCGTCTTAATCTGCAGAAATCTGTCAGGGCAAGAGGTCCATTTTGAAATCTACCATTCAATGATCAGGAAAAGAGTAGACGAAAAAGGGCATGTTCCGATTCTTGACCATATTAAAACAATGAAAGCCGAGGTTAAAAACGGGATGCTTTGGTTGAAAGTCAAGAATGAGAATGATAAAGAGTATCAAACCGCTTTTCCGGTATATACGTCGTTAGGAGGTGGGTGAATGTACTACTCAAAAGGGTTTATCTATCCGGCCGTTCTTTTTACATTTGCCCTTGTGATGCTGATTGTGAATCTCACCGCCCCTCAATTTGTTTCACGCCATATGTTTGAGAAGGAAACAAAAGAGTATTACACAGGAGAAAATCTGCTGCAAAATGGCTCGCTTCTATCCATCAGGCATATACTTGAGCACAGACCAGGCCGAAAGGGTTCACAGCAGTTTCAATATGGACATGTATCTTATGACATTCGCAAAACAACCATAAAAGAACAGCAAGAAATCACTCTTAAAGCCATCACAGTGTCGGGAACAGAAAAAAGCGCTCAGCTGCTGTTCGATCAAAATCAGAAAAAACTGCTGAGCTGGACAGAATAAACCAGCGGTATGTGTATAAAAAAAGTCGTGTGAGCCAACACTTCATAATAACTGAATGATGAGGTGATCACGTGAAAACGAATGATTATGTCAAATATATGACTCAGCAATTTGTGAAATATATAGACACTCCGAAAGATGAGCGAAAAGAACGAAAAGAGGTTCGAAAAGAAACAAAAACGCCTGCTTCTCAGCATTGGTTCGGTATTTTACCTTATGGTTTTAGGCTATGGCTGAAAAGAAAAAAATAAATTGTACCAATATAACGAACAAGGTCCTTCACATGGAGGACCTTATTGATATTCTTCTAAAATTGCAATTTTATTCACCTTTTGACTATGAGGATCGAAAGAAATTGTGACAAACACGCCGAATTCCTTTGAGCCTTCTCTCAGGGTTAAATGATATTGCTTCACAGCTTCGTCTTTTCTTTTGCGGTCCCAAACTTTTTGTTTAACCAGTACCTGTGCGAGCGGGTACCTTTTTTTCGCTTCTTTTACAGCAAGCTCTTCCCATTTTGACATGTGGCGGGCGGTTACAAGCGGCCCTTCTTCTGCTTGAGCGGCACTGGTGCCGAAACCGAGAAGAGACAGACAAATCACACATTGTTTGATCATAAGCCGTCACCCTTTCTTTGTTGTTTATTATTGCCAAATGTTAACCGGATATGCGTTTAATTTTTCACATAACAATCCCAAAAAATTCTAAAAACTTAAAAAGGTGAGCAATATTGAGTAAGGCTATGCAATATGATGAAAACATTCTTTTAAACGAACAAAATGGCGAATTTCGGCGTTTTTAAATCCTTCAATCGTTGAGTATACTCAGTTTGTGTGGTTCTTAAAAAAGAACGATTGTCACATCAAGTTACAGTGTTTTACAGGGGGTAAGGTATGTTTCGATTGTTCCGATTGTTCCGCAATCAGCATAAGGCTAAGACAAAATTAAGAGTGCTGCTTGTTTTTCAGCTTACAGCCATATTCAGTCTGACAGCCGCTATATGCTTACAATTTACCGGAGATACAAGCGCTGCTTTTTATGATATTGAAAACTTTGATGTTTCGCTTCAAACGTGTGAGAACTTTCAGCATACAGATAAAAACTGTCATTATGATAAACGGTGGGACCAAAGTGATTTACACGTGGTGAATCAAACAGATACAAAAGGTACTGTCTGTTCCCCTGTTCGTCTATTTGCCGAGCTGGAAAACAGAGGCGAGAAACTTAAGAAATCGAAATGGAAGTGGGAGCTTCATAAACTGGCAAACACCCGCAAACCGCTAAAAGACGGGAACGTAATAGATAAAGGATACGTTTCCACCCAAATAGGCGAATCACTTTACAAAATTGAAACAAATAAAAAAGTGAAATCCGGCATTTATGTGTTTAAAGTATATAAACCGGCCGGCTATCCGGCGGACGGCAGCAAGTCTGAGTGGTCGGAACCAATGACAATTGTGAAGTGTGACGAAAAACCGACAGCACCGAAAAAGGAAAGTCAGCCGGCTGTGAAAAATCAGCACAATCAAGCAGACAGTGACAGAAAAGACAAAACAGATAAAGAAAAAACAGCTGACAAAGCCGTAACTGAAGACAAAGAAAATCAACCAGTTCAGAAGGAAAGCGGGGAAGAGGATGAAAAAAGCATTAAAGCTGATCAGTAATATCCTTTACGTAATCATCTTTACTCTGATTATTGTGTTAACGCTAGTTGTCATATCAACACGTTCATCCGGGGGAGAGCCGGCAGTGTTCGGATACACGCTGAAATCAGTACTGTCTGGCTCAATGGACCCTGAATTTAAAACGGGCTCATTAATTCTCGTTAAAGAAATCACAGATGTGAAAAAGCTCCAAAAGGGCGATGTGATCACATTTATGCAGGATGCAGACACAGCGGTGACCCATAGAATTATTGATATGAAAAAGCAAGGCGATCATTTGTTATTCCAAACAAAAGGGGATAATAACGCCGCAGCTGATTCTGCGCCTGTGTCGGATGAAAATGTCCGCGCGCAATATACAGGTTTTCAGCTTCCTTATGCCGGCTACATGCTTCATTTTGCCAGTCAGCCGATCGGCACTGCTATTTTACTGATTGTTCCCGGCGTTATGCTGCTGATCTACTCCTTTGTGACAATCAGCAGTGCGATCAGAGAGATTGAAAGAAAGACGAAAGCCTTGGAAACAGAGACAAAGGACAATACGATGTCCACTTAACATCAGTTGTAAACCTGGCAACAGGTTTCGATAATATAATCATTCAATAAAAGGGGAGTTTACCATGGGTATGAAAAAGAAATTGAGTTTAGGAGTTGCATCAGCAGCACTAGGGTTAGCTTTAGTAGGAGGAGGAACATGGGCAGCATTTAACGACATTAAATCAACGGATGCTACTTTTGCATCAGGTACGCTTGATTTAGCAGCGAAAGAAAATTCAGCCAGTGTCAACTTATCAAATCTAAAGCCGGGAGATAAATTGACGAAAGATTTCCAATTCGAAAATAACGGCTCACTTGCGATCAAAGAGGTATTAATGGCGCTGAATTATGGAGAATTTAAAGCAAACGGGGGAAGTAATACATCCCCAGAAGATTTTCTCAGCCAGTTTGAGGTTACATTATTGACAGTCGGCAAAGAGGGAGGCAATGGCTATCCGAAAAACATCATTTTAGATGATGCCAACCTTAAAGACTTATATTTAATGTCCTCTAAGAATGATGCTGCGGCGACTGAAAAAATTAAAAAACAAATTGATCCTAAATTCTTAAACGCAAGCGGAAAAGTCAATATAGCGACAATTGACGGTAAAACCGCTCCTGAATATGACGGTGTTCCAAAAACACCGACTGATTTTGACCAGGTTAAAATGGAAATTCAATTTAAAGACGATAAGACAAAAGATGAAAAGGGACAAATGGTTCAAAATAAATATCAAGGCAACTCATTACAGCTTCAATTCTCATTTGAAGCAACACAGTGGAATGGCTTGACAATCAAAAAGGAACATACTGATAAAGACGGTTATATTAAAGAAAATGAAAAAGCGCATAGCGAGGATAAAAATTAATAGAAAAAAGAGGTGGCTCAGTACATGCGTACTGAGCCATTCTTATGTTCATTGACAAAAGAGGAGTAAGTGCCTCTGCTCAGGCACTACTCCTCTTTTTGGGACTTTCTCCATTTTTGATAATCTAAAAATTCACGAAATTGTTTTTTCGATACCCCAGATGTCATCGCATCGCGAACCAATTTCTCCCATTCACTATCTAATTGACCATCGTATTCGGTTTCATGTTTTTCATCAAGCAAAGTATGAACCGAGACGTCCAGAACAGCGGAGACTTTTTCGAGAAATTGAATGGAGGGGTTCGTTTGTAGATTTCGTTCTATTGAGCTTAAATAAGACTTCGCTACCCCAGCTTTTTCTGCTAGTTCTGATAGTGAGTAGCCTTTTTCTTTACGGTATTGTTTAATACGCTGGCCAATCAATGTCATCACCTTCCTTGTGATATTATAGCACATTCAGAAAGGATTTATGGTATGACTTCTGGCTGCCGGACCAGGATGAGCAGACTTTTTGTTTAAAAGTAAATATTTGCGTATTTCCTCAGGGCTGATATTTGCTTCTCTGGCTTCCATCATTAATTCAACCCATTCTTGATCTAATTCGAAGTGCTCTTGTTTTGCATTTTTCATGCAGTTTCTCCTCCTAAAATACTTGTTTATGTATTTCAGCCAGTCCGGCCATGACCATTGTACGCCTTCTGTGGTCTCTGGAAGTCATTTTCCAATTGAATAGCCAGAATTTTTTTCCAATATACCTTTATTATAATAGCATTTTTCCAAAAAAAACGAGAACGATGTCGAATCTGAAAAAAGTTAGCTCGAAATATTATTTTGCAGAAAAAATAATCCGCCATTTTCGATCTGAACTGATATCTTTGGTTGATACAAGGCTTTTAACGCTTGTTTTTCAAGATGGTACTCTTCTGGTTTTTCTTCTGTATGCTCATAAAACTGATCAAGCAATTTCATATCGTTTTGCCACCTGTTTACCGCCTGCTCTGCCCAGTCTGACGGTTCTTGCATAGCGGCTTGGGTAATGTAGCTCTCCATCCGCTTAAGGCCGCTTTCAGGTTTGATCATAGGCGATATGGTGAAACAATAGTCACATATTTGTGATGTCAATGAAAGCTGTACGAGCTTACTTTGAAAATTTTCAATCATGGCTCCAGAGACAAGGTGAAGACCTAGTGACAATAGCTTATCCTTTTTCATGTCGGACTGGTATGAAATCATGACATTTATACCAAGCCAAGGCTGAAGCGGAATTTTCGCTCCGGCTGATTCAATTTTCTCATACATTCTGGTAAATCTCCCATTTTGTTTAACTGCTTTAAATATTTGAAACAGGCGTGGCGCCCCGAAATAAATAAATTCGCCATCTAGGTCTTTTGGAGCAGATTCCTTATCTGTAATGAACGTCATTTTCATCGGATTCGGGTCTCCGCCGGTCTTCTCGCGCCAGTGCCAGTAAAAAGGCCGATTCATGATCTGTTTGTCCATTTCAACTGTAAGCTGAACCGTCATGTAACCGGGGCCTTGGTCGATGATCGGACAGCTGTTTGCCTGGAAAAAACGAAGCAGAAATTGGTGAACCTCTTGCTGTCTCACTTGTAAAACCTCCTTGCGGCTAAGAACCTCTTTTTTCAGCGGGCTGCTGTTTTTTATAAGATAAAAATGAGGTTAAGTTGTCCATTTTAATTTTCATTTCTTCTTCGGTTGCCGAATGGTACAAAATATCGTGCAGGTGCTCTTCAAAATTGTTGACTTGAATTTTTGTTAAAATGTCATCAAGCTCGCCGACCACTTTTTCAAATAAATGAATTTTTTCATATAAAAGCTTTAAAATATGCTCTTCCACTGTATGTTTGGTGGCCATGTTATAAATATGGACGTCACGCTCCTGCCCGAGCCTGTGGATTCTTCCGATTCTTTGTTCAAGCCGCATCGGATTCCATGGCAAATCATAGTTAATCATGTGATTGCAAAACTGCAGGTTGATCCCTTCGCCGCCTGCTTCAGTTGCAATCAGCACTTGAACCTTCCCGCGGAAAAGGTCCTTCATCCAGTCTTTTTTTCCGCGTTTAAATCCGCCTCTGAACGGCACAGAGCTGATGCCGTGTTGCTGAAGAAACCACTGCAGATAAATTTGAGTGGCACGGTATTCTGTAAAAATAATGACTTTATCGTCTATCTTTTTAATCAGATCGACGACTTGATTCGCTTTAGAATTTTGCGTCACTTGATTGATGCGGTCCATTAATATAGAAATGGTGTGTTCATCAATGGCAGGTGCCTGTTTTTCTTTTTGGTCGAGCATTTTTTTCAGTGTCATGTACACAGCTTCCCTGCTTGAACAGCATTCTCTTTGGAGTGTCATAATGGAGAACATGCTGGCCGGTTTGTTAATGCTTTCTTTCAGGCGGGAAATCTCATCGTAAAGCGCCTGCTCTGAAGGAGAAAATTCAATCGGCACTGTTTCGACGCGGCGCTGCTTCCAATTCAGCCCGGTGTCATGCCGCCTGTTGCGAATCATGACTTTATTCACTAGATCTTTCAAATGATCATGTGCTTCTAAGCTGGATTTCTTTTTAGAAAACATTTCTTGAAAGTGATTCTGATTGCCTAAATGACCAGGCTTTAATAAGGAAACCAAATTGAATATTTCTTCAACACGGTTTTGGATTGGCGTCGCAGTCAGCAGCAGGCAGTATTTTTTTACAAGATTCCGGACAAATTCATAGTTCTTTGTTTTGCTATTTTTCAGCTTGTGGGCCTCATCAATAATGACGAGATCATATGGGATTGACAGCACAATTTCCCGGTGGGGCGAGCGCTTTGCCGTATCGATGGAGGACACGACGATATCGCACTGCTCCCACACATAGCTTTTCTTTTGCTCAACAGCCGGAATCAAAAATTTTTCCTGAAGCTCTTTCACCCACTGCGATACAAGAGAAGCTGGCACAAGGATCAGAATTTTTTTGGCTAACCCGCGAATCATATATTCTTTTAGAATCAGTCCGGCTTCGACAGTTTTGCCGAGCCCCACTTCATCTGCTAAAATCGCTTTTCCGTTCATTTTTTCAACAACCTTCTGCGCAACCTCAAGCTGATGGGGAAGCGGAGTGAAGGAAGGGAGATATAATGGGGCCCGCAAGCCTTCAAATTCAGGAATCGCCAATGTTTCCTGGATTTCTGATGAAAGCTTGTACAGCTCCCAGTTTGACCACGGACCGTCGTTTTTCAGTCTTTCGGCAAATTCTTCGGGCCATTTTGTATCATATGTGATTTCTGCATTCATTGCTGTGAAACCGCCTTTCATATTCTTCAATTTTTTAAATGAACAATATAAGAAAAATCCGCCCAAATTGCTGTTGCCCCGCATATAGTGATGATGGTAGGATATGAGTATGTATTTGATGTAAGATATTGCTATAGTATGTCCATAACAGCATGAAAATATGAGCGAATGACAGCAAGGGGAGAGACCTGACCGAGAAAACCGGGATACAGGCGCCGAAGGAGCAAACTGCGGAGTGAATCTCTCAGGCAAAAGAACTCTTGCTCGACGCAACTCTGGAGAGTGTTTGTGTGAAATGCGCAAGCCACCAAAGGGGACGTCTTTGCTATTGCAAAGTAAACTTTCAGGTGCCAGGACAGAGAACCTTCATTTAATATGAGGTGTTTCTCTGTCCTTTTTTGTATGTTTTTTTAGCTGCGCCGTTGAAAAAGGGGAGGAATTTGATGCTGAAAAGAACACCGTTATTTGAATTGTATAAGGAATATGGAGGGAAAACGATTGATTTCGGAGGCTGGGAGCTTCCTGTTCAATTTTCTTCAATCAAAAAAGAGCATGAGGCTGTCCGAACAGCAGCCGGGCTGTTTGATGTATCTCATATGGGGGAAGTCGAAATCACGGGGGATGACAGTCTGTCTTTTTTACAAAAGCTGATGACAAATGATGTATCCGCGTTAAAAACCGGCCGTGCGCAATATACTGCGATGTGCTATCCGGATGGCGGCACCGTTGATGATTTACTCATCTATCAAAAAGCTGAAAACCGCTATTTGCTTGTCATAAATGCTTCAAATATAGATAAAGATCTTGCTTGGCTTAAAGAACACGCAGCAGGAGATGTCCAGATTGACAATTTGTCAGATCAGATTGCGCTTTTGGCCGTGCAGGGCCCGAAGGCAGAAACAATCTTAAAAAATCTGACAGCTTCAGATGTGTCTGCTTTAAAACCATTTGCATTTATTGATGAAGCTGATATCAGCGGCTGCAAAGCACTCATTTCGCGCACCGGCTATACGGGTGAAGACGGGTTCGAAATTTACTGCCGTGCTGATGACGCCGTCCGAATTTGGAAACAAATCATGGAAGCGGGTGAAGAACACGGGCTTATGCCATGCGGGCTAGGGGCGCGTGATACACTCAGATTTGAAGCGAAGCTCCCGCTCTATGGCCAGGAGCTGACTCGGGATATCACGCCGGTTGAAGCAGGTATAGGCTTTGCCGTAAAACACAAAAAAGAATCTGATTTTTTCGGGAAGTCTGTATTGAGTGAACAGAAAGAAAACGGGGCGAAACGAAAGCTCGTCGGTCTTGAAATGATTGAAAAAGGAATACCGAGACACGGATATGAAGTGTTTCAAAGCGGCAAGTCCGTCGGAAAGGTGACAACAGGCACCCAGTCACCGACATTGGGGAAAAACGTGGGCCTTGCCTTGGTTGATGCTGGAGCGAGTGAGATCGGAACTGTTGTAGAAGTGGAGATTCGCAAAAAATTAGTGAAAGCAAAGGTAGTTAAAACACCATTTTATAAACGCTAAAAATTTTTTTTGGAGAGGGGTCAACACATGAAGCACCGCTATTTGCCCGCGACAGAAAAGGATAAACAGGAAATGCTTGATGCCATCGGCGCAAACACGATCGATGATTTATTCGCCGATATACCGGAGAACGTCAGATTCAAAAAAGAGTATCAAATCAAAAAGGCAAAATCAGAAACAGAATTAACAAAAGAACTGACAAAGCTGGCCTCTAAAAACTGTGATACCGTTCAATACGCATCTTTCTTAGGCGCCGGTGTATATGATCATTATCAGCCGGTTATTGTGGATCATGTCATTTCAAGGTCTGAGTTTTATACAGCTTATACACCATATCAGCCGGAAATTTCTCAAGGGGAGCTTCAGGCGATTTTCGAGTTTCAAACGATGATTTGTGAATTAACAGGCATGGATATCAGCAACTCTTCTATGTATGATGGCGGAACAGCCTTGGCGGAAGCTGCGATGCTTGCCTCCGGACATACGAAAAAGAAAAAAATTGTAGTGTCAACAACCGTGCACCCTGAATCGAGAGAAGTGCTGAAAACATATGCAAAAGGACAGTATATTGAAGTTGTTGAAGTCCCTGCCGCAAATGGAGTGACTGATCTTGATGCTTTGCGCGAAACCGTTTGTGACGATACGGCGGCAGTCATTGTGCAGTACCCGAACTTTTTTGGTCTGGTTGAGCCATTGAAGGATATTGAGCCGATCGCTCATCAGGGAAAATCCATGTTTATTGTCTCAGCCAATCCGCTTGCATTGGGACTTCTGACCCCGCCGGGCGCTTTTCAGGCCGATATTGTGGTTGGCGACGCACAGCCATTCGGGATTCCTTCCGCATACGGCGGACCCCATTGCGGATTTTTTGCGGTCACGAAAAAATTAATGAGAAAGGTGCCGGGCCGCCTCGTCGGACAAACGGAGGATGAAAACGGAAAAAGAGGTTTTGTGCTTACCTTGCAAGCCAGAGAGCAGCATATTCGCAGGGATAAGGCGACGTCAAACATCTGCTCGAACCAGGCTTTAAACGCACTGGCCGCTTCCGTCGCCATGACGGCTCTCGGGAAAAACGGCGTAAAAGAAATCGCCCGCCAAAATCTCTTAAAAGCCAATTATGCTAAGCAAGAAGCGAAAAAAGCGGGGCTCACCGTAATGTTTGACGGGCCGATGTTTAACGAATTCGTTATCAAACTAGATGAACCTGTGAAATCGGTAAACCAAAGATTGCTGACAAATGGGATCATCGGCGGCTACGATTTGGGTCTGACGTATCCGGAGTTTGACCGCCATATGCTTATTGCCGTAACAGAGCTGAGAACAAAAGAAGAAATTGACGCACTCATTCAGGAATTGGGGGATCGCCATGAATAATCAGGATCAGGCACTTATTTTTGAGCTTTCAAGAGAAGGCCGTGTCGGCTACAGTCTGCCGGAGCTTGACGTACCGGAAATGGAAGTGGAGGACCTCTTGTCAGACAGCTATATCCGAGATGAGGACGCAGAGCTGCCGGAGGTTTCTGAGCTGGATATTATGCGGCATTACACAGCATTGTCCAGACGGAACCACGGGGTTGATTCGGGCTTTTACCCGCTCGGTTCCTGTACAATGAAATACAATCCGAAATTGAATGAAAAAATCGCGCGGATTCCCGGTTTTGCCGCGATTCATCCTCTTCAGGACGAAGACACAGTGCAAGGCGCTTTGGAGCTTTTATATGACTTAAGCAAGCATCTCGAGGAAATTACGGGAATGGATGAGGTCACGCTTCAGCCCGCGGCTGGTGCGCATGGCGAATGGACGGGACTGATGATGATCCGCGCTTATCATGAGGCGCGCGGAGATGTGAAACGGACAAAGGTCATTGTCCCCGATTCAGCTCATGGGACAAATCCTGCGTCTGCAACAGTTGCCGGTTTTGAAACGGTGACGGTGAAATCGAATGAAAACGGGCTTGTTGATTTAGAGGATTTAAAAAGAGCGGTAAATGAAGAAACCGCAGCTCTTATGCTGACGAATCCGAATACACTCGGATTATTTGAGGAACAGATCACCGAGATGGCGGAAATCGTTCACCAAGCCGGAGGAAAGCTGTATTATGACGGCGCTAATTTAAATGCCGTGTTAAGTAAAGCGAGACCCGGTGATATGGGATTTGACGTGGTGCATCTTAATTTGCATAAAACCTTTACAGGGCCTCACGGCGGAGGCGGTCCGGGTTCAGGTCCGGTTGGCGTAAAAGAAGATCTGATTCCTTATCTGCCAAAACCCGTTTTAATCAAAAAAGAAGGGCGATTTACTTTTGACTATGACCGCCCTCACGCGATCGGCCGTGTTAAGCCTTATTACGGCAACTTCGGCATCAATGTCAGAGCGTATACGTATATCCGCTCTATGGGCCCGGACGGGTTAAATGCCGTTACTGAAAACGCGGTGCTGAACGCCAACTATATGATGAGAAAGCTTGCCCCTTATTACGATCTGCCGTTTGACCGCCATTGCAAGCACGAATTTGTATTGTCAGGGAAACGCCAGAAAAAGCTTGGGGTGCGTACGCTGGATATTGCAAAACGGCTGCTCGATTTCGGCTATCATCCGCCTACAATTTATTTTCCGCTTAATGTTGAGGAGTGCATCATGATTGAGCCGACAGAGACAGAATCCAAGGAAACACTGGATGCATTTATTGATGCTATGATCCAAATTGCGAAAGAAGCAGAGGAAACTCCGGAGCTTGTACAGGAGGCTCCGCATACAACAATCGTCAAAAGAATGGATGAAACAAAAGCAGCCAGACAGCCTGTACTTAGATACGAGAAAAACGTAAGCAGTGAACTTGTAAAATAAAAAAACAGCTGTCTGATATCAGACAGCTGTTTTTTTAATTTTTGGCTTTAATTTTTCCGCCCCATTTTTTAAAGCCGCCCTTAAGGTTATAAATCTCAGTGCAGCCGTTTTTGCGCAGGGTTTGTGCCGCGCGTCCGCTGCGGACACTGTTCTGGCAGTACAGATAGACAGGCTTGTCCGGCCGGATTTCATTCTTTCTCTGTTTCAGCTGAGAAAGCGGAATGTTGCGGGCGCCTAAAATATGTCCGCCATCAAATTCATTCGGTTCACGAACGTCGATAAGCTGCGCTTTGCGGTAACCAGCGCGAAATTCTTCTTCCGAAAGTGTTTTCATAATTCGCTGCTGATAGACATATGAAGCAATCATATAGACGATAAACGCAGCAAAAATAATTAAAACGATCATATTAGACAATGTGATTCTACTCCTTTAACGTATAAAATCAAAACCCTGCTTCTTTAAACAAGGGCATAGAGACGTTTTCGACAAATACTATTATAGTAAAGCACGGCGCGATTGTCATCCATAATGGAACTAAAATATTTTTCATTTTCCCGGCAGTTTGTTAAACTGATTCTATTAAAACGGTAAGGAAGGTCTCAAAATGGAAAAAGAAACTTGGCGGTTTATAGACTCAGGAAGTGCAAGCCCGGCTTTCAATATGGCGCTTGATGAAGCGCTTTTATATTGGCACAGTGAAAAGAAAATTCCTCCGGTCATCCGTTTTTACGGCTGGAATCCGGCGACGCTTTCTGTAGGTTATTTTCAAAATATTAAAAAGGAAATCAATTTTGAAGCAGTACATAAGTATAATCTTGGATTTGTCAGACGCCCGACCGGAGGAAGAGGGGTGCTCCACGATCAGGAATTGACATACAGCGTAATCGTTTCTGAGGATCATCCGGAAATGCCGGCGACTGTAACCGAGGCATATCGGGTTATTTCAGAAGGCATACTCCAAGGCTTTAGAAATCTTGGTTTGGACGCTTATTTTGCCATTCCGAGAACCGAAAAAGAAAAAGAAAGCTTAAAGAACCCGCGCTCATCCGTTTGTTTTGACGCGCCGTCCTGGTATGAGCTTGTTGTCGAGGGACGCAAGGTGGCGGGAAGCGCGCAAACGAGACAAAAAGGCGTCATCCTTCAGCACGGCTCCATTCTGCTTGATTTGGATGAGGACAAGCTGTTTGATCTGTTTTTGTATCCGAGTGAAAGAGTAAGAGAGCGGATGCAGCGCAATTTTAAAAATAAAGCGGTTGCGATTAATGAACTCACTGATCACCCGGTGACGATGGACGATGCACGCAAGGCTTTTAAATCCGGATTTGAAACCGGCTTGAATATTCACTTGGAGCCATACGAATTATCCCAGGAAGAGCTTGATTTTGTTCAGGACTTGGCAGAAACAAAATATGCTTCTGATGAATGGAATTATAAGCGATAAAAAGGGCTTTTTGGCCTGCAGAGCATCCTTGTTTTTTCAAGTTCATTAGTGTAAACTTGTAATGATTTATAAAGTTAAGGTGCTTTTTGGGAGGGTTTCGATGACGACACCAAGTATGGAAGATTATATTGAACAGATTTATATGCTGATTGAAGAAAAAGGATATGCAAGGGTTTCTGATATCGCGGAAGCATTGGCAGTCCACCCCTCCTCTGTAACAAAAATGGTTCAAAAACTAGATAAAGACGAATATTTAATTTATGAAAAATATCGCGGTCTCGTGCTAACGTCTAAAGGAAAGAAAATAGGCAAACGGCTAGTATACAGACATGAATTGCTTGAGCAGTTTTTAAGAATCATTGGTGTTGATGAAGAGAAAATATATAACGATGTCGAAGGAATCGAGCATCATTTAAGCTGGAACAGCATTGATCGCATCGGTGATCTTGTTCAATATTTTGAAGAAGACGATGCGCGTAAAAAAGAGTTGAAATCAATCCAAAAGAAAACAGAACATCATAATCAGTAAAAAGGCGGGTCTCAAAGGAGGCCGCCTTTTTTTGATGAAATGCGCCCTGCTTCATTCATTGGTCTATTTCTTCGCGTATTTTCTTAAAATGATAGTAAACCATTGGATGGAGGGGGAGGGTATGGGATGTATATTGACGGTGTGTTTTCTGGCGGAGGGGTAAAAGGCGTGGCGCTTGCCGGCGCTTATGAAGCGCTTGAGGAAAAAGGCTTCCGCTTTGCACGGCTTGCCGGCACAAGCGCCGGCGCCGTTATTGCCGCTTTTATTGCATCAGGTTATTCAAGCAAGGAAATTCACGCTTTGATTGAAGAAGTGGACGGAGAGAGGCTGCTGGACCAGCGATACTCATTTCTCCCCTTAAAAATGCTCCAATGGGTGTCCATTTACTGGCGTTTGGGCTTGTTTAAAGGAGACACATTAGAAAAGTGGATCGCCGACCTTTTAAGAGCGAAAGGCGTACGCGTCTTTGGCGATTTGAAAAAAGGCTCTTTGCGGCTCATCGCTTCGGATCTGACAAACGGTACAATGATCGTACTGCCGGACGACTTGGTCCGCTACGGGTTAAATCCGGATATGTTTCCGGTTGCCAGAGCGGTAAGAATGAGCTGCAGCATTCCCTATTTTTTTGAACCAATAAAATTAAAAACAGATACAGGAACTGCCACCGTAGTGGATGGGGGCGTTTTAAGCAATTTTCCCATATGGCTGTTTTCTAAAGAAAGAAAACGACCTGTTATCGGTGTGACGCTTGCGCCGAATGAAAGGGAGCGGCCGAAAAAAAATATCGGAAACGCTTTCGAACTGTTTGGCGCTCTGTTTGAAACGATGAAGGATGCGCATGACGCAAGACATATCGCGTCACGCTATGAGCAAAATATCATTTTTCTTCCGGTTGACAACGTGATGGCGACCGAATTTCATTTAACACAACAAAAAAAACTAGCCCTGATTGAGCTAGGTAAAAGTCGGACAGAGCAGTTTTTAAAGCAGTGGACCTATTAAAAAAGCGCTCTGTTTTTCTTTTTATTTTTTTTCCCTTCTATGACAGTCAGCTGCGTCTGGCTTTTTTTCTTGAGAATCATCGGCTTAGGTTTGCTGGCGCTCGGAACGCTTCGAAGATGGCTTACCCGTCCTTTATGCCCGGCACGGTGCTTTGCTTTTTGTTCTTTCAGCCGGCGCCGCGATTGTTTGGCCGCTTTTTTAAAAGCCGCTCCTTCACTGCCAGTATTTCGCTTCATTACATATTTCACAATAAAATAAATAATGATACCTGCCAAGATGACGGTTATCGCCATTTTTGCCATTTCTCCGGGATTGGTTACCAGCACATAGAGGAAACCGAACGCTCCCAGCGCAATTAATACAGCAATAATAGGTTGTACACGATGATTCATAACTGTCCACCTCCGAAAGTAATAGCAGGGCAACGGATATTAGATGACGTTGTGAGAAGGCTGCTCTTTTTGTTCAGATCTTTCTTCGAGTCTGAGAAGCTCGTTAAAGCTTTCGATTGCAACTTCAACTTGGTCATCCTTAGGTTCTTTCGTCGTTAACAGCTGAAGCCAGAGGCCCGGGTACCCGAGACATTTCAAACCGGGAATATCACGCACTTTATTTGTCAGCTGCAACACTTCAAAGGAAATCCCAAGTACAACCGGTATGAGAGCGACACGATCTATAACACGCAACCAAAGCGGATCTGTCGGAACAAGCAAGTATACAAACATACCGACAATAATGGTGAATAAAATAAAGCTGGACCCGCAACGGTAATGAAGCCGTGATTGATTTTGAACGTTCTCTACAGTAATTGGCAAATTCTGTTCATAACAGTTTATGACCTTATGTTCGGCTCCATGATATTGAAACACTCTTTTAATCAGCGGTGTCATGGATAAAAAATAAATATAACCGAGCAGCAAAATCAATTTGAATAGACTTTCAACTGCGATTTGCGCTGTGTCCGATGGAAAAACCGGTCTTGTCAGTTCAGCTAAGAAAACAGGAACCAATGTAAATACGAATTTACTGAACAAAAATGATAAGACGCCGATCACTGCAAGGCTGAGATACATTGACAGCCCCGAGGCTTTTTTTTCTTCCTTAAGCGTCTCGTCCTCAGACGGATCAAGTCCATAGCGTTCACTCGAGAAATTCAAATGCTTTGTGCCGTTAGCGCTCGCTTCAATAATAGCCGCGATCCCTCTTATAAATGGTATTTTTTTTACCCTGTTCAGCTTCGGATTGTGTTTCCGGGGAAGCTTGAAGAAATTAATGCTTCCGTCTGTTCTTCGTATGGCCGTAACGTAATTTTGTTTTCCGCCAAACATAACGCCTTCCACAACCGCCTGCCCGCCGTAAGCGGGCGGAATTTTATGTTTTGACATATTCATCAACCTGCCTATTTCTTTAGGATTGCTAACTATTTCCTTTCACTCTATTGTACAGGAAACAGCGCGAAACCTCTAGATTGACGGGCTGAAAATTTGCCAGAGCCTTGCTTTTTCTATATGCAGTATACCCGTTATTTTCAAATTTTACTCGCTGCTGTCAAAATGTGTGAGCTTTTTTATTGACATTTCATTTTTTGGGCACACTTTAACAAGGAGGTGGCCGTTATGACAAGTGAAAAAAATACAGATCAAAACGAACAAACAAAAGAGGATCAGGGACCGCCTGTGCCAATGGGCGGCAGGGTAGCGGCGACGGGTTTTTGCGGAGGCGTATTATGGAGTTTCGTCGGTTATATCGCCTACTTATTTCATTTTTCCGAAATCAGCCCCAATATGATATTGCAGCCGTTTGTACTCGGAGAGTGGAAAAAACATGGTTTAGGAACGATTATCAGCATCATTGTGATTGGCATCATTTCGATTGGCGGGGCGTTTCTTTATTATCTTCTCTTGAAACGCTTGAAAACGATGTGGCCTGGTATGTTATACGGCTTGCTGCTTTGGCTGCTCGTGTTTTTTGTGTTTAATCCGATTTTCCAGGATGTGCGCGCCGTAACTGAATTGAAATCAGATACGATTATTACAACAATTTGCATCTATCTGCTTTACGGGCTGTTTGTCGGATATTCAATTTCATTTGAATATAATGAGCTGAACTCGGAAAAGCTGGCACGTGCGCTGGGAACACAGAGAGAATAGTGTATTATCCTTTTTTGTTATGATAAAATGTTCACGAGAAGTGAACATTTTTTACATGAGAAACCCTCGCGAAAAGGAGAGAGCCATGTGCCTCATTTTTTGATTTTGAACGGCCCGAATGTCAATCGGCTGGGAAAGCGTGAGCCGGATGTATTTGGGCGTCACACACTGACAGATATTGAAACAGATCTTTTTCAATTTGCTGAAGCCTTACATATTCAGCTTACTTTTTTCCAGTCTAATCATGAAGGCGACTTGATAGACGCCATACACGAGGCTGAGGAACAATATGACGGAATTGTTTTGAATCCGGGCGCGCTGAGCCATTACAGCTATGCAATCAGGGATGCTGTTTCAAGCATCAGCCCTCCTGTGGTTGAGGTGCATTTATCAAATTTATACGCCAGAGAAGAATTCAGGCATCAGTCAGTGATCGCTCCTGTTGCGAAAGGGCAGATTGTCGGCCTCGGATCTGAAGGCTACAAGCTTGCTGTTCGCTATTTATTAAGCCGGCAAGGGGGAGAATAAAGATGAAACTTGAGAAATTAAGAAACTTGTTCGAACAGCTGGGAATAGACGGAATGCTGATTACAAGCAGCATCAATTTGCGCTATATGACCGGTTTTACAGGGTCAGCGGGCTTAGCTGTCATATCCGGAGACAGGGCTGCGTTTATTACGGATTTCCGTTATACGGAGCAGGCGAAGGTTCAGGTAAAGGGCTTTGAAATCATTGAGCACGGCGGCAGCCTGATTCAAACCACTGCCGACACAATTGAAAAGTTCGGCATCAAACGTCTCGGTTTTGAACAAAACAGTATGACCTACGGCACATACGCGTCCTACAACGCGGTTGTCAGTGAGGCTGAATTAGTGCCTGTGGCTGAATCCGTGGAAAAGTTGCGCTTGATTAAGTCTAATGAAGAGATTAAGATATTAGAGGAAGCTGCGAAGATTGCAGATGATGCTTTCAGCCATATCTTGACGTTTATGAAACCCGGCATTTCTGAAATAGCTGTTGCCAATGAATTGGAGTTTTTTATGAGAAGCCAAGGAGCGGACAGCTCTTCTTTTGATATGATTGTCGCCTCGGGCCTTCGGTCAAGCCTTCCCCATGGAGTGGCAAGTGACAAACTGATTGAAAGCGGGGATCTTGTTACGCTGGATTTTGGCGCTTACTATAAAGGATATTGTTCTGACATTACCCGAACGGTCGCTGTAGGCCAGCCTAGTGATCAATTGAAAGAAATTTATCAGGTCGTATTTGATGCTCAGGCACTCGGCGTCGAACATATTAAGCCGGGCATGACAGGCAAAGAGGCTGACGCCCTGACAAGGGATCATATCGCTGCAAAAGGCTACGGCGAGTACTTCGGCCATTCAACCGGGCATGGGCTCGGCATGGAAGTTCATGAGTCGCCGGGGCTGTCCGTCAGATCTTCAGCTATCCTTGAACCGGGCATGGTGGTTACAGTGGAGCCGGGCATTTACATACCAGAAACAGGCGGTGTCCGAATTGAAGATGACATCGTGATGACAGAAAACGGCAACCGGACAATTACCCATTCCCCAAAAGAACTCATTATTTTGTGATTGGAATATAGGAGGACATTAAACATGATTTCAGTAAACGATTTCCGTACAGGATTAACAATCGAAGTGGATGGCGGCATTTGGCGCGTCGTTGACTTCCAGCACGTAAAACCGGGTAAAGGTGCGGCATTTGTCCGTTCAAAACTTCGCAACCTGCGTACTGGCGCGATTCAGGAAAAAACATTCCGTGCTGGTGAAAAAGTGGCAAAAGCGCAAATCGAAACAAAAACAATGCAATACTTATATGCAAACGGAGACCAGCACGTATTCATGGATACAAGTTCTTATGAACAGCTTGAACTGAGTGAAACTCAAATTGAAGAGGAATTAAAATATCTGCTTGAAAATATGTCTGTACACATCATGATGTACCAAGATGAAACACTCGGTATCGAACTTCCGAACACGGTTGAGCTGAAAGTGGTAGAGACTGAACCTGGTATTAAAGGTGATACGGCATCAGGCGGTACAAAACCTGCGAAAACCGAAACTGGTCTTGTTGTAAACGTGCCGTTCTTTGTCAATGAAGGCGACACTCTTGTAGTCAACACATCAGATGGTTCTTACGTTTCAAGAGCGTAAGGAGAAAAAAGAGGCCTGTTCCCAATTGGGAGCAGGCTTTTTTGTGCGCAAAAACAGAATCTTTCTTTTATACGAAAATGGCAAGACTACTTCCGACAGCTAGAGCATATCATATAAAAAAATGGGAGGTTGGGAGAGTGCTATGAAATTTTTTCTTGGAAATATCAATTCTACTGTTTTGACAATGGCCGGATTGCGAGTTTTATCCTCCATGATTGAGCTGACGGCCGCGATTGTGATGCTTGTGACAAATGATGTCCGCAAAGCGGTTGTGGTCAACAGCATTCTTGCTATTGTAGGTCCGCTGATTTTTATCATCACCATGACTGTGGGAATCTACCAAATTGCCGGGCAGCTGTCATATGCAAAACTGATCTTGATTTTTACGGGTGTCGTGTTGATTTTAGCGGGTGTCCACAAATAAAGAGAGGCTTGTCATAAAGTCTGCCTCACATCATACATTTTAAAGAAGCCGATCGGTAGAAAGGAGGAGACTCTGTTGAATGAAATTGCTGACGTTCTCCCTGAATCCATGAAAAACGCCCTTTCTGAAATACCGGAACATCAATGGCTGGAAATCGAAGAAATCAGAATTCGGGTTAACCGCCCTGTTGAACTGATACGAAAAGGACAACCTCTTTTTTTGTCCTATGCGGGCACGGCCGAGGATGCCCACCTGATCCTCAGCCGGCTGAGCAATTATAGTATGTATACGCTCGAAGAAGAGCTGAAGAAAGGGTATGTCACCATCAGGGGCGGCCACAGAGTCGGACTTGCAGGCAGAGTCATTACAGAAAACGGAGGGGTGAAGGGCCTCCGCGACATTGCGTCTTTTAATATACGAATTGCCCGGCAAAAGCTTGGAATTGCAGAACCGCTGCTGCCTTATCTGCATCAAAACGGCTGGCTGAATACATTGATTATCGGTCCGCCGCAAACCGGTAAAACAACGCTGCTTCGGGATCTTGCCAGACTTGCGAGCAGCGGCAAGAACCGCATTCCGCCCGTAAAGACAGGCATTGTCGATGAACGGTCGGAAATTGCCGGGTGCCTGCGCGGCATTCCGCAGCATCAATTCGGACAGAGAATTGACGTGTTAGATGCCTGTCCGAAGGCTGAGGGGCTGATGATGATGATCCGGTCAATGAGTCCCGAGGTGATAATCGTTGATGAAATCGGAAGAACGGAGGATACAGAAGCACTTCTCGAGGCGCTGCATGCCGGTGTTTCGGTCATTGTATCCGCGCATGGCTGGAGTATTTCTGATCTGATGAAGCGGCCTTCATTAAAGCGTCTGTGGGAAGAAAAAGCCTTTGACCGCTATTTGGAATTATCCAGAACGAAGGGACCGGGCACGGTAAGCCGTATTTATGACAAAGACGGAAACGTGCTTTCGGGAACGAGGGACGTGAAAACATGCTGAAGCTGTTAGGCGCTGTATTTATTGTAGCTGCGACAACATGGACAGGTTTCGAGACGGCGAAAATTTATACAGAACGGCCAAGGCAAATCCGTCAGCTGCGTGCGGCGCTCCAATCCCTTGAGGCGGAAATTATGTACGGCCATACACCGCTTCACACCGCTTCACAGCAGATCGCAAAACAGCTTGCACAGCCTGTTTCGGCTCTGTTTCTCAGTTTTAGCGAACAGCTGGAGAAAGGCAGTGATTCCGCTAAAACGGCATGGGAGCAAAGCTTAAAAAAAGTGTGGGACAACATGTCACTGAAAAAAGCCGAATATGATGTGCTGAAGCAATTCGGCGAGACGCTTGGGATTCACGATCGAATCTCACAGCAAAAACATATCAAGCTGGCACTTACACACTTAGAGGCATCGGAAGCGGATGCTGAGCAGGCACAAGCGAAAAATGAAAAGATGATAAAAAGTTTAGGCTTTTTAGCGGGCTTGTTACTCATTCTTCTATTGATGTAAACGTGAGGGGAGCAAAAATAAAATGGGAGTAGACGTGAATGTCATTTTTCAAATCGCCGGAGTGGGAATCGTGGTCGCTTTTTTACACACGATTTTGGATCAGATGGGAAAAAAAGAATACGCCCAGTGGGTGACGCTGTTAGGTTTTATCTATATTTTATTTATGGTCGCCACCATTGTGGATGACCTCTTTAAAAAGATAAAAGCTGTGTTTTTATTTCAAGGATAGGGGGGCTTACAGATTGACATTGTTCAAATTGTAGGTTTAGGGCTGATCGCCACCTTCCTTTCTTTGATCGTAAAAGAACAAAAGCCGACATTTGCCTTTTTAATTGTCGTATTTGCCGGATGTGTTATTTTTCTCTATTTGGTAGATCAAATCTATGACATTATCAGAATGATTGAAAAAATAGCCGTTAACGCCAATGTCAACATGGTATATGTTGAAACGATTTTAAAGATTATCGGAATCGCCTATATTGCTGAATTCGGGGCGCAGCTCACCAAGGATGCCGGTCAAGGGGCCATCGCCTCGAAAATAGAATTGGCGGGGAAAATTCTGATTCTCGTTATGGCTGTTCCTATTTTAACCGTGATTATTGAAACGATTCTCGGACTTATACCTTCCATGTCATAATCGAAAGGAGGCGGCAGATTGAAGCGTTTTCGATGGGCATTGGTTCTTGCTGTGCTGCTCATATTCGGCTGCACAGAAATTGTACAAGCAGAAGACGATTCGGTCCAAACAGAAGAACATACCGAAACGCCGGAGCAATTGGCTGAAAAAACGGCTGAGTCGCTTGAAACAGACAAGATCGGTGAATTTTGGAATGACATAATGACAGAGTACGGCGGGCTTCTGCCGGAAAGTCAAAAAGGAAGTTTGCTTGAGTTTATAAACGGTGATAAATCCTTTTCACCGCAAGAATGGCTGAAGGCTCTCTTTTCTTATTTGTTTCATGAAGTGCTTGCCAATGGAAAGCTTCTCGGCACGTTGATTTTGCTGACGATTTTTTGCGTCATTCTTCAGCTCCTGCAAAATGCATTTCAGCAAAGCACAGTCAGCAAGGTTGCCTACGCAATTGTTTATATGGTGCTGATTATCCTTGCGCTGAACAGCTTTCATGTAGCGATCAATTATGCGACAGAGGCGATTCAGACGATGACCAGTTTTATTTTGGCTCTCATTCCTCTCCTGCTGGCGCTTTTGGCTTCCTCTGGAGGAGCTGTATCTGCGGCCTTCTTTCATCCTGTTATTCTCTTTCTAATGAATACGAGCGGTCTGCTGATTCAAAATATCGTCATGCCGCTGATTTTCTTATCAGCGATTCTGAGCATCGTCAGTACAATGACTGAACAATACAAAGTAACGCAGCTGTCCAATCTTCTCAGAAATATTGCCATCGGAGCGCTGGCAGTCTTTCTCACTGTGTTTCTCGGCGTCATTTCTGTGCAGGGTGCCTCGGCGGCAGTGACAGACGGCATTACGCTCAGGACGGCTAAGTTTATTACCGGTAACTTCATTCCTGTTCTTGGAAGAATGTTTACTGACGCAACGGATACAGTGATCAGCGCTTCCTTATTGCTGAAAAATACGGTGGGAATCCTGGGTGTCGCCATTTTGATTTGTATTGCGGCTTTCCCGGCAATCAAAGTGCTTTCTCTCGCTTTTATTTACAAGCTGGCAGCCGCGATTCTCCAGCCGCTCGGCGGCGGTCCGGTCATTACCTGTCTCGATGTCATCAGCAAAAGCGTCATTTATATTTTTGCGGCTCTCGCTATTGTGTCTCTCATGTTTTTTTTAAGCCTTACCGTCATTATTACTGCCGGAAACCTCACGATGATGATGAAATAAAGGAGGCTGACGGATGAGTTTTTTAACTGAATGGCTTACCAGCATCGTCTTATTTATCCTATTTGCAATCGTCATTGATATGCTGCTGCCGAGCTCCAGCATGCAAAAGTACGCAAAAATGGTAGTCAGCCTGCTGCTGATCGTCGTCATGCTTACTCCAATCTTTAAGCTTTTCAAAACAGACCCCGAAGTCATCTTTGAATACCTCACAAAAAACGGGCAATCGGAATCTGCCGAAATAAAAAATCAGATCAATTCAAAAAAAATAGAAATACAAGCTTCCCAGCGCGCATATATTTTAGAAGAAATGGCTGTCCAACTAAAAAAGAAAGCGGAGGAGATGTTCAGTCATGACAAATATAAAGTAGACCAAATCAAGATCACGGCAGGAGAAAAAGTAGATTCAGAAGAGGATATCAAAACAATCAGCGTGTATATGGCCCCGTCTTCTGAAAAAACGGTCCAAACGGTCGCGCCGATCGACATTAATACGGATCATGCATACGTCACGAAAGAAAAAGCGGAACAAAAAGAAGCTAAACAGATTGAGACAAAGCTTGCGGACATTTGGGAAATCGGCAGTGAGAAAATTACGGTTCATATGGAAGGCGGGGAGAGGATCGGCAATGAATAAAAACGGATTATGGAACGTATTGAAAAAGCAGTTTCTTCCGGGGCAATCGAAGGACGGCGAAAAACCGAAGCTGACCAAATATCATTACTTTCTGTTCGTTTTTGTTCTCGGTGTCTCCTTTATGCTAGTCAGCCAGCTCTTTTCTTCACCGGAGAAAACGGAAAACGCCCAGACCATAACAGCACCGGCATCAGCTGATTCGGCGGACAGCAAAGAGAAAACAGCTGAAGTGTTTAAAGCCTCTAAATCTGATGATCCTAAAAACTCTATTGGCGATTATGAAAAAGAATATGAAAACCAGCTGAAGGAAATTCTTGAAACCATTATCGGCGTGGAGGATGTCTCGGTTGTGGTCAATGTAGACGCAACGTCACTGAAGGTTTATGAAAAAAACAAATCAAGCAAAAATACAACAACTGAAGAAACAGACAAAGAAGGCGGAACTAGAAGTGTGACGGATCAAACATCAGAGGAAGAAATCGTCATGATCAGGAATGGGGATAAAGAAACCCCTGTTGTCGTTCAAACGAAAAAACCTGATATACGCGGTGTACTCGTTGTTGCTCAAGGAGTGGACAACGTTCAAATAAAACAAACCATTATTGAAGCGGTGACACGGGTCCTGGATGTTCCAAGCCACCGGGTTGCGGTTGCCCCTAAAAAAATAAAGGAGGATTCATAAATGCTCAAAAAACAAACCGTTTGGCTGTTAACCATGCTCAGTCTTGTTGTGGTGTTAAGTGTTTATTATATCATGTCGCCGGAAAGTAAAAACGCGGTGCAGATGCAAAGTGAAAAAAGCCCGTCAGACAGCGGTGAGGTAGCAACTGAAAAAACACCTGCCAAGGAAGACATAAAGGAAAAAAACGGTGCTGAAACAGAGAAAGAAGACGGAACAAAGGGTACGAAAGATTCTTCATCAGACAAAGAAACCTCCGCTGAAGCGAGTGAAAAAGGAACAGTTGTGACCGAAACCGCCGATGATGATCTCTTCACAACGTACCGCCTTGATTTAGAGGATGCCAGAAGCAAGGAAAGGGAAGAACTGAATGCGATCGTATCCAGCGACGATGCGACAGCAAAGGAAAAGAGCGAAGCATATGATAAAATGACAGCCCTCAGTGAAGCGGAAGGAACAGAAAAACAGCTTGAAACACTGATTAAAACACAAGGCTATGAAGATGCCCTCGTAAATGCTGAAGGAGACAAAATCAACATTACGGTCAAGTCTGACAAACACTCCAAATCTAAAGCTACAGCCATCATAGACCTTGTTGCCAAAGAAATTAAAACGATGAAAGACGTTGCTGTCACATTCGAGCCTTCCAAATAGTTAATGAACAACCGCCCGCCGAAACGCGGGCTTTTTGCATGCCAATCATATTAGAGTTGAATTCAAAAGTCCGCTCCTGTAAGATAAACATAGTATGTACTTTTAGTAGTAACCTATAAAAAAGAAATTTCAATACATAGGAGTGCGATTGAATGTTAAATATTAAAGAAATCCATGAGCTGATTAAAACAATTGACGAATCTTCAATTGATGAATTCGTATATGAAAATGAAGGTGTTTCCCTAAAACTGAAAAAACACGAAGCGGGTACAGTACAAGTGATGCAGCAAGCACCGGCAGCACCTGTACAAGCAGCGGCTCCGCAAACGGCACAGCCGCAAGCGCAGCAAGCAGCGGCGGCACCTGCACAAGAGGCGCCGAAACAAGATGAAAACCTGCATCAAATCAAATCGCCGATGGTGGGAACATTTTATGCTTCTTCATCACCGGAAGCCGGTCCTTATGTAACTGCAGGCTCTAAAGTAAATGAAAACACAGTTGTCTGCATTGTGGAAGCAATGAAGCTATTCAACGAAATCGAAGCGGAAGTAAAAGGCGAAATCGTTGAAGTATTAGTTGAAAACGGCCAGCTGGTTGAGTATGGACAACCTCTATTTCTTGTAAAAGCAGAGTAAGGAGACTTAACATGATAAAAAAGCTATTGATCGCCAACAGAGGAGAAATTGCTGTCAGAATCATCAGAGCCTGCAAAGAGCTCGGCATTGAGACTGTCGCTGTTTATTCAGAAGCTGATAAAGATGCCCTGCATGTGCAAATGGCTGATGAGGCTTTTTGTATCGGACCGAAAGCATCAAAAGACAGCTATCTAAACGTTACAAATATCGTAAGTGTCGCCAAGCTTACCGGCACAGACGCTATTCATCCGGGATACGGATTTTTAGCTGAAAACGCCGACTTCGCGGAATTATGTGAAGAAGTGAATGTCACGTTTGTCGGACCAAGCGCTGAGGCCATTTCAAAAATGGGAACAAAAGACGTTGCGCGGGAGACGATGAAACAGGCGGGCGTGCCGATCGTTCCAGGTTCACAAGGAATTATAGAAAATGTGGAAGAAGCGGTTTCGCTGGCTAATGAAATTGGGTATCCTGTAATTATAAAAGCCACCGCAGGCGGAGGCGGAAAAGGAATCAGGGTTGCGCGCACCGAAGAGGAATTGATTAACGGCATTAAGATTACTCAGCAGGAAGCTGCAACTGCATTTGGAAATCCTGGAGTTTACATCGAAAAATACATAGAGGATTTTCGTCATGTTGAGATCCAAGTGCTTGCCGATAATTATGGAAATACCATTCATTTGGGCGAACGCGACTGCTCGATTCAAAGACGCCTTCAAAAGCTTTTGGAAGAATCACCATCACCTGCGCTTGATTCAGAAATCAGAGAGCAGATGGGTGAAGCAGCGGTGAAGGCTGCAAAAGCAGTTGGCTACACAGGCGCGGGCACAGTTGAATTTATTTATGACTACAGAGAACAGCGCTACTACTTCATGGAAATGAACACAAGAATTCAAGTAGAGCATCCAGTCACAGAAATGGTGACAGGAACAGACCTGATTAAGGAACAAATCAAAGTCGCATCAGGAATGGAACTCAGCCTCAAACAAGAAGATGTTCTATTTGAAGGCTGGGCCATCGAATGCCGAATTAATGCGGAAAACCCAAGCAAAAATTTCATGCCGTCACCTGGTGAAATCAAAATGTATCTGCCGCCGGGCGGTTTAGGTGTCCGTGTAGATTCAGCCGCGTATCCGGGCTATACCATCCCTCCGTACTACGACAGCATGATTGCGAAAGTAATCACATACGGAAAAACGAGAGATGAAGCGGTTGCCCGCATGAAGCGCGCATTAAGCGAATTCGTCATCGAAGGCATAGAAACAACAATCCCGTTCCACATCAAACTGCTTGAACACGAAACATTTGTCAGCGGAGAGTTTAATACGAAGTTTTTAGAAACATATGATGTAATGGGCTCATAATTTTTACGGAGGTGAATTGAATGAAAGACAACAGCTTGCTTAAAATGGATCATGAAGACACGCATTTAGGTAAGGTTGAGATCGCGCCGGAAGTCATTGAGGTGATTGCCGGTATCGCAGCTTCAGAAGTTGACGGCGTTGCTGAAATGCGCGGGAACTTTGCGACAGGCGTCGTCGAGCGCTTCGGCAAAGTAAACCACGGCAAAGGCGTAAAAGTCGACTTAGCGGATGACGGAATTACGATCGATGTCTACTGTGTTGTCGCATTCGGCGTTTCCATTCCGAAAGTCGCAGCGGCCGTTCAGGAAAACATTCGTCAAACCTTATTAAATATGACGTCTCTTTCAATTAACGAGATCAATATTCACATCGTCGGCATTCAATTTGACACAAAAGCCCAGGAAGTCGAAATCGACGAAGAAATGTAAATGGCTTAACAGGAAACCAAGGGGAGGGCGGCCCTTTGGTTTTTTTACACGTTACCCTTTATTTCAAAGCATGAAGAAAGCCGGCTCAAGGCAGCCGAGTTTCTTCATGATCGTGAAATCCGAATGATCATATGAAGGTGTGTAAAAATATTCGGTAATAGGGTCGAAAAACCTTGATTTCAATATGCGGATACGAAAAAAATATGTTATGATCTCTTTATGGCTTAACGACAAGCGGATAAAGAGGATCAAAGGAGAAAGAAAATGAAAAGAAGAACAGCAAGAGAAAAAGCTTTGCAGGCACTATTTCAAATTGATGTCAGCGATATTGCAGTGAATGAAGCCATTGAACACGCATTAGATGAAGAAAAGACAGATCCTTTCTTTGAAAAGCTTGTATACGGTGTACTTGAACACCAGGTTCAGCTGGATGAAATGATTTCGAAACATCTGGTGAATTGGAAGCTTGACCGGATTGCCAATGTTGACCGTGCTATTTTGCGTCTGGCAGCATACGAAATGGCATATGCCGAAGACATTCCGGTAAATGTCTCCATGAACGAAGCGATTGAGCTGGCGAAACGGTTTGGTGATGACAAAGCGACAAAATTTGTAAACGGGGTTCTTTCTAACATTAAATCTGATATTGAACAATCATAGGAGGAAAGAAAATGACTGCAACAATCATCGACGGAAAAGAAACGGCAAAAGAAAAACGCGAACAATTGGCAAAAGAAGTAGAAGAGCTTAAAAAGCAAGGCGTCACTCCCGGCCTGGCGGTTATTTTGATTGGAGATGACCCAGCTTCTCATTCTTACGTGCGGGGAAAGAAAAAAGCAGCAGAAACAATGGGCATGAATTTTAAGCTTGATCAATTCGACAGCAGCCTCACAGAAGCTGAACTGCTTTCGATTATTGACAAATACAATGAAGACCCTGAGTTTCACGGAATTCTCGTTCAGCTTCCGCTTCCAGACCATATTTCTGAAAAAGCGGTGATTGAACGTATTTCTCCTGATAAGGATGTAGACGGTTTTCATCCGTTAAATGTAGGGAAAATGCTGCTAGGCGAAGATACATTTCTTCCTTGCACGCCGCACGGAATTGTTGAGCTTTTGAAGAAAACCAATATTGACCTTTCCGGTAAAGAGGTTGTTGTAGTCGGCCGAAGCAATATTGTCGGTAAACCTGTCGGCCAGCTTTTATTAAATGAAAACGCGACAGTGACATACTGTCATTCAAGAACAAAAGATATATCTGAACATACGAAAAAAGCGGACATCCTGGTGGTGGCGGTCGGTAAAGCCAACTTCATCACTGCTGACCAGATGAAAGAAGGCGCCATCGTTATTGACGTCGGCGTTAACCGTTTGGAAAGCGGAAAGCTTTGCGGAGACGTTGAGTTTGAAGGTGCGAAGGAAAAAGCATCCTTTATTACACCCGTTCCGGGCGGAGTCGGTCCTATGACCATCACGATGCTTGCGCATAATACTGTTAAATCTGCGAAACGTACGTTATCATAGATCTTTGGAGATATTCAGAGACAGGCTAAAAACCCTGCCTCTGGATAATGAGCACGATACCCGCTTCTTCAGGCTCCTTAAGCCAGAGCGGGTTTTCTTTAGTTATGGTGCAGGAATGCTTACGAGAGGAGTTTGAGACATGGGTGAAACAGCGTATGTTACTGTCTCAGCGCTGACAAAGTATATAAAACGAAAATTCGATGTAGATCCTCACCTTGAAAATATTTGGATTAAAGGCGAATTATCGAATGTAAAGATACACACGAGAGGCCATATTTACTTCACGTTAAAAGACGAAAACGCCCGGATGCAGTCGGTCATGTTCGCCAGACAGAGCGAGCGTCTTCCTTTTAAACCTGAAAACGGTATGAAAGTGCTGGTGAGAGGCGGAATTTCCGTATACGAACCGAGCGGGAACTATCAATTATATGCAAAAGAAATGCAGCCTGACGGGGTCGGAGCGCTTTATTTAGCGTATGAAGAATTAAAAAAGAAGCTAGCCGGAGAAGGTTTATTTGACGAACGCTACAAAAAACAAATCCCCGCATTTCCAGCCACAATCGGGGTTGTGACATCACCCACAGGTGCTGCTGTCAGAGATGTCATTACAACTCTAAAAAGAAGATATCCCCTTGTAAAAGTCATTGTTCTTCCAGCGCTCGTTCAGGGTGAAAATGCGAGCAGATCAATCGTTAGGCGCATTGAAGAGGCGAATGAAAAACAGGCGTGCGACGTATTAATTGTCGGAAGAGGCGGCGGATCGATTGAGGAACTGTGGGCGTTTAACGAAGAAATCGTAGCGCGTGCGATCTTTGCTTCCAACATACCGATCATTTCGGCAGTCGGGCATGAGACGGATTTTACCATCAGTGATTTTGTTGCGGATATCAGAGCGGCGACACCTACAGGAGCAGCTGAGATTGCAGTGCCCCATACCACTGATTTAATTGAACGGACGAAAACGGCGGAAGTCAGAATGACAAGAGCGATGCAGCAGCATCTCATCCAAAAAAAAGAACGGGTTCAAACACTTCAATCCTCATATGCATTTCGCTTTCCTAAGCGGCTGTTTGAGCAAAAAGAGCAGCAGTTTGACCTTGCATATCAGCAGTTTCAAGCTCAGCTTACCGCGCTGTTGGACCGGAAAAGCAGACAGCTTGAGCGCGAAACATACAGATTAGAGGCGCTGCATCCCCATGAACAGCTGAAACAGGCGAGAAAACGGTATGAGGATCAGACGAATCAGCTGAAAAAAAATATGAATATCCAAATGAAGCAGCTGCATTCTCAGTTTCAAACCGTTCTTGGCAAGCTGAACGCGCTAAGTCCCCTTCAAATTATGGAAAGAGGATACAGCTTGGCTTATAAGGAAGATGAACTCATAAAAAGCGTCAGTCAGATCGAAGAGAAAGACCAGCTTGAGGTAAAGCTGAAGGATGGCGTGCTGACCTGTGAAGTATTAAATAAGAGAGGGGAAGAAAAATGACAGACATGAAAAAAAATGAAAATATGACGTTTGAAGAAGCGATGAAAGGCTTAGAAAGCATTGTATCAAAGCTTGAAGAAGGCGATGTGCCTCTGGAGCAAGCAATTAACTACTTTCAAGAAGGAATGGCTCTTTCAAAAATGTGCCATGAAAAGCTTCAAAAAGTAGAAAAGCAAATGGACTTCATTTTAAAAGAAGACGGCGAACTGGCACCTTTTAGTGTTCAGGAGGAAGACGAAGGTGACAAATAAATTAGCTAGCTTTCTGGCGGAGCGTAAAAAAACGGTTGAAAAACAGCTCTTTGTATATACAGAAAACCTTAATATCCCGGATTCATTAAAAAAATCTATGCTGTATTCTCTTGAGGCCGGAGGGAAACGGCTGCGGCCTCTCATCGTGCTGGCGGTTTTGAATGCGTACGGAAAAAGTGAAAAAGACGGTATCCCAGTCGGGTGCGCTGTTGAAATGATTCACACGTATTCATTAATTCATGATGATCTGCCTTGCATGGATGATGATGATCTGCGCCGCGGAAAGCCGACAAACCATAAAGTATTTGGTGAAGCCACGGCTGTTTTAGCGGGAGACGGGCTGCTGACGGAAAGCTTTAAGCTGATTACGTCCCATGTGTCAGACGAAGTATCCGCAGAAAAGCGGCTTCGTCTTGTGAATGAACTGATTTCAGCAGCGGGAACCGAGGGCATGGTCGGGGGGCAGATTGCCGATATGGAAGCAGAAAACCGTCAGGTCACGCTTGAAGAACTTGAATCCATTCATGAACGGAAAACAGCCAAACTGCTCGGTTTTGGCGTCATCGCCGGCGCTATTTTGGCGGATGCGCCTGAGGAAGAAATTGAAACATTGCGCGTCTTCAGCAGCCACATTGGAATCGGTTTTCAAATCAGAGACGACATTTTAGATGTAGAAGGCAGTGAAGAGAAAATCGGCAAACGTGTCGGCTCGGATACAACGAACGACAAATCGACTTATCCGTCACTTCTGTCACTGGAAGGGGCCAAAAAGAAATTGGACGGTCACATAAAAGAAGCAAAGCGCTTGATCGACGGGCTCTCCCTTCAAAAAGACCTTTTGTATGAGCTTTGTGATTTAATTGCGGCAAGAGACCACTAAAACGATCCTTATTTGAAGCGGCTGCACGACATATGGTAAAATGTAAGCAGTTTCGATGAAAATCAAAAGGAAGAGCGCGTTTGTCTTTTTTTATGCCTGAGAAATGATCTGAGTTCAGCTCGGCATTTAAGACATATATCAATGCAGAAATTCATGCTGAAAGTGAGTTGATCCGCTTTGGATCTTTTATCAATACAGGACCCGTCGTTTTTAAAAAACATGTCCATTGATGAATTAGAGAAATTAAGTGATGAAATCCGTCAGTTTCTGATTACGACTTTATCGGCTTCTGGCGGTCACATTGGCCCTAATTTGGGTGTCGTTGAGCTTACCGTTGCATTGCATAAGGAATTTAACAGCCCGAAAGACAAGTTTTTGTGGGATGTAGGCCATCAGTCTTATGTCCATAAGCTGCTGACGGGCCGGGGAAAAGAATTTGAGACCCTTCGTCAGTATAAAGGGCTTTGCGGATTCCCGAAGCGGAGCGAAAGCGAACATGACGTATGGGAAACCGGTCACAGCTCAACTTCCTTGTCAGGTGCGATGGGGATGGCGGCCGCTCGCGATATTAAAGGGACGGATGAGTTTATCATTCCGATTATCGGTGATGGTGCGCTGACCGGCGGAATGGCGCTTGAAGCGCTGAACCATATCGGTGACGAGAAAAAAGACATGATTGTTATCCTCAACGATAATGAAATGAGTATCGCTCCGAATGTCGGTGCTATTCATTCCATGCTCGGACGGCTGCGAACAGCCGGGAAATACCAATGGGTGAAAGATGAGCTTGAATACCTGTTTAAGAAGATTCCGGCTGTTGGGGGCAGGCTTGCCGCCACGGCAGAACGTGTCAAAGACAGCCTGAAGTATATGCTTGTCTCAGGCATGTTTTTCGAGGAACTCGGATTTACTTATTTAGGCCCTGTGGACGGACACTCTTATCATGAGCTGATTGAGAATCTTCAATACGCTAAAAAAACAAAAGGCCCTGTCCTGCTGCATGTGATCACCAAAAAAGGAAAAGGGTACAAACCTGCTGAAACCGATACGACCGGTACGTGGCACGGAACCGGCCCATATAAAATTAATACAGGTGACTTTGTAAAACCAAAAGCCGCAGCGCCTGCATGGAGCAGCCTTGTCAGCGGCACAGTACAGCGAATGGCACGTGAGGACGGGCGAATCGTGGCGATAACGCCGGCAATGCCTGTCGGTTCGAAGCTTGAAGGCTTTGCGCAGGAATTTCCTGACCGAATGTTCGATGTCGGAATTGCAGAGCAGCATGCCGCTACAATGGCAGCCGCTATGGCATTACAAGGGATGAAGCCGTTTCTGGCTATCTATTCAACCTTCCTGCAGCGTGCATATGACCAGGTTGTTCATGACATCTGCCGTCAAAACGCCAATGTGTTTATCGGAATTGACCGTGCCGGATTAGTCGGTGCAGATGGCGAGACGCATCAAGGCGTATTTGATATCGCGTTTATGCGCCACATTCCAAATGTGGTCTTAATGATGCCAAAGGATGAAAATGAAGGGCAGCATATGGTTCATACAGCGCTCAGCTATGACGACGGTCCGATCGCCATGCGTTTTCCGCGCGGAAACGGCCTCGGCGTCAAAATGGATGAACAGCTTAAAACGATCCCAATCGGCACGTGGGAGGTGCTGCGTCCGGGGAGCGACGCGGTCATCTTAACATTTGGAACAACAATTGAAATGGCGCTTGAAGCTGCTGAAGAGCTGCAAAAAGAAGGCCTTTCCGTACGTGTCGTCAACGCGCGATTCATTAAGCCGATTGATGAAAAGATGATGAAGGACATACTAAATGAAGGCTTGCCGATTCTAACGATTGAAGAAGCGGTCTTAGAAGGCGGATTCGGAAGCGCGGTTTTAGAATTCGCTCATGATCAGGGAATGTATCATACGCCGATCGACAGAATGGGCATACCGGATCGATTTATAGAACATGGTAGCGTAACGGCGCTTCTTGAAGAAATAGGATTAACGAAACAGCAGGTGGCAGACCGAATTCGATTGCTGGCACCGCCGAAGACACATAAAGGAATTGGATCATGACGGCTAAGAAAGAACGATTAGATGTATTACTAGTGGAAAGAGGGCTTGCGGAAACGCGGGAAAAAGCGAAACGGGCCATTATGGCAGGGATCGTGTATTCGAATGAAAACCGCTTGGACAAGCCTGGAGAAAAAATTGACCGCGAGCTTCCGTTGACCATCAAAGGAAACCCGCTGAAATATGTGAGCAGAGGCGGCTTAAAGCTTGAAAAAGCGCTGAAAGAATTTCCTGTCTCTGTTCAGGACAAAATTATGATTGATATCGGTTCCTCCACCGGCGGCTTTACAGACTGTGCTCTGCAAAACGGCGCAAAACAGTCGTACGCGGTGGATGTAGGCTATAATCAGCTTGCATGGAAGCTAAGACAGGACGAACGCGTCGTCGTGATGGAACGCACGAATTTCCGTTATGCGACTCCGGCAGACTTCACAAATGGCATGCCGGAGTTTGCTACGATTGATGTATCCTTTATTTCACTTCGGCTGATCCTGCCCGTTTTAAAAACATTGCTTGTACCGGGCAGCGATTGTATTGCGCTTGTCAAGCCTCAGTTTGAAGCAGGCCGGGAATCTGTCGGCAAAAAAGGCATTGTCAGAGATCCGAAGGTGCATGCAGATGTCCTGCGGCGCATGGTCAGTTTTTCGGCTGGCGAGGGCTATATCTGCAAAGGCCTGTCATTTTCTCCAATTACGGGAGGAGACGGAAATATTGAATTTCTCCTCCATTTGCACTGGCCGGGAGAAGGTCAAGAAGGCGCTGGCTTGCCTGAGGAGGAAATCAGCCGTATAGTGGAAGAAGCACATAAGACGTTAAAAGAAAAAAAAGCAGATGTACCGGAATAATAGGGCGCTATTATTCCTTTTTTCTGCATTCATGTACTTTTTGCGGAGAATCATATACCATATAAGAACAGATAAGCTGGAAATAGAGGTGCTTACATGAACAAAGGCCAGAGGCATATCAAAATCAGAGAAATCATTACAAGCAATGAAATCGAAACCCAAGATGAATTGGTCGACATGCTGAAGCAGGATGGATACAAGGTGACACAAGCCACGGTTTCACGTGATATTAAAGAGCTTCACCTTGTGAAGGTGCCGACAAATAACGGCTCATATAAATACAGCCTACCGGCGGACCAGCGTTTCAATCCGCTGTCTAAGCTGAAACGGTCACTGATGGATGCTTTTGTGAAAATAGACTCAGCAAGCCATATGATTGTGCTGAAAACCATGCCGGGCAATGCCCAGGCAATCGGAGCGCTTATGGACAATCTGGACTGGGACGAAATTATGGGGACCATTTGCGGAGATGACACCATTTTAATTATTTGCCGGACTCCTGAAGATACCGACGGCGTAAAAAGCCGGCTCCTAGAGCTGCTGTAAAGGAAATCTAACAAAGATAAGAGGTGTAATGCTGTTTGTTAGCTGAATTATCGATTAAAAACTTTGCCATTATTGAGGAACTGACGGTTTCTTTTGAACGCGGGCTTACGGTTTTAACAGGAGAAACCGGAGCCGGCAAATCCATCATCATAGATGCCATTTCACTTTTGGTCGGTGGCCGCGGTTCATCTGAATTTGTCAGATATGGAGAAACAAAAGCCGAGCTTGAAGGGCTGTTTCTGTTAGACAGCGGCCATCCCGTTTTTGACGTTTGTGCTGAACAGGGGATTGACGTTTCAGATGAAATGATCGTCATGAGAAGGGATATCAGCACGAACGGAAAAAGCGTATGCCGGGTTAATGGCAAACTTGTAACGATTGCGTCGCTTAGAGAAATCGGCAGGCTTTTATTAGATATTCACGGGCAGCACGATAACCAGCTGTTAATGGAGGACGAAAACCATCTTCAGCTTTTGGACAAGTTTGCGGGAGCCGAAGTGGAAAGCGCACTTCAGGCGTATCAGGAAGGCTATCAGCGCTATATGAAGCTGCTTAAAAAGCTGAAGCAGCTTTCTGAAAGTGAGCAGGAAATGGCACACCGGCTTGATCTGATTCAATTTCAGCTGGAAGAAATCGAATCAGCAAAGCTCGAACTGAGCGAAGATGAGCAGCTGCAAGAAGAGCGCCAGCAAATTTCAAATTTTGAGAAAATATATGAATCACTGCAAAATGCTTATAACGCGCTGCGCAGCGAGCAGGGCGGTCTGGACTGGGTCGGAATGGCGTCGTCTCAGCTTGAAGATTTATCCGATATTAACGAACCGCTGCAAAAACTTTCTGAGAGTGTTTCGAACTCCTACTACCTTTTAGAGGACGCTACATTTCAGATGAGAAATATGCTGGATGAGCTTGAATATGACCCCGAGCGCTTGAATTTTATTGAGACGCGTCTTAATGAGATCAAGCAGCTGAAGCGGAAATACGGGGCAACCGTTGAGGATATTTTAGAATATGCTTCTAAAATTGAAGAAGAGATTGATCAAATTGAAAACAGAGACAGCCATCTGCAAAGCCTGAAGCAGGAGCTGGATTCGGTTGGTAAAGATGTTGCAGTAGAAGCGGCAAACGTTTCCCGAATCCGAAAAACGTGGGCGAAAAAGCTGGCTGAGGAAATCCATCGTGAACTGAAAAGCTTATATATGGAAAAGTCGACTTTCGATACGGAGTTTAAGGTCAGAACGGCGACCCGCGGTGAGGAAGCGCCGGTCGTAAACGGACAGCCTGTTCAGCTCACTGAACAAGGGATTGATCTGGTGAAGTTTTTAATTTCCACCAATACGGGCGAGCCGCTGAAATCTCTTTCTAAAGTCGCTTCCGGCGGAGAGCTGTCGAGGGTCATGCTTGCCATTAAAAGCATTTTTTCCTCCCAGCAGGACGTTACCTCGATTATATTTGACGAGGTAGATACAGGCGTAAGCGGCAGGGTCGCTCAGGCTATTGCTGAAAAGATTCACAAAGTATCGATGGGATCACAAGTGCTATGCATTACGCACCTGCCTCAGGTAGCAGCCATGGCCGATACCCATCTTTACATTGCGAAAGAATTAAAAGACGGAAGAACGACGACGCGTGTAAAGCCGCTGACTAAACAAGAGAAGGTTGCGGAAATCGGACGCATGATAGCAGGAGTCGAAGTCACAGACTTGACGAAACGCCATGCGAAAGAGCTGTTAAAACAAGCGGATCAAGTCAAAACAACTGGGTAAGCTGCGCGATATGCGCAGCTTATTTTTTTGTATACACATCCATTCGTTCATCAGTATATCCAATGTTTTTCTTTATAAGACAGTTATAAATAAGGGCTGAGAAGGCAAAAGTAATGATGTAGCAGCAATTCATAAAGAAGGTGTGGGGTAGGAGCGAGGAGAGTGAAGTAGTGAATGCCGGATAACATCAGAAAAGCAATAGGTTTAATTCTCCTTGTTTCGTTATTAAGTGTAGGTTTATGCAAACCATTAAAAGAGTATTTACTGATTCCAACGCAAATGAGAGTATTTGAAACCCAAACACAAGCCATTGAAACGAGTTTATCGGTAAACGCCCAGGAAAAATCATCAGAAGCGTTTACAGTTGAGAAAGACCCGCATGAAATCAAAGTTACAGGCAAAAAATCAGGCCAGTCAGAATTAGTATATGATCTTGCCGGATTTCCAATCAAAAAAACAAAAGTGCAAGTTCTTCCGGATTTAAAAGTCATACCGGGCGGGCAATCCATCGGTGTCAAACTTCATTCCGTGGGAGTCCTTGTCGTCGGATTTCATCAAATTAACACAAGCGAAGGGAAAAAATCCCCTGGTGAATCGGCAGGTATTACAGCAGGCGACATTATTATTGAGATGAATGGACAGAAAATTGAAAAAATGAATGATGTTGCCCCGTTTATTCAAAAAGCGGGAAACACCGGAGAGTCACTTGATTTGCTGATCAAACGTGATAAACAGAAGATCAAAACAAAGCTGATTCCTCAAAAGGATGAAGCTGAAGGCAAATACCGAATCGGTCTATATATAAGGGATTCTGCCGCGGGCATCGGCACAATGACCTTTTATGAGCCGAAAACAAAAAAATACGGAGCGCTTGGCCACGTGATCTCCGATATGGATACGAAAAAACCAATCGTCGTGGAAGATGGAGAAATTGTCAAATCGACTGTGACATCAATTGAAAAAGGGACAGGCGGAAATCCTGGAGAAAAACTGGCGCGATTTTCCTCTGAACGCAAAACGATCGGGGACATTAACAGAAACAGCCCATTTGGAATCTTCGGCACGTTACATCAGCCGATTAAAAACAAAATATCAGATAAGGCGCTGCCGGTTGCCTTTTCAAATGAAGTGAAAAAAGGGCCTGCGGAAATCTTAACGGTCATTGATGATGATAAGGTAGAAAAGTTTGATATCGAAATCGTCAGCACGACACCGCAAAAATTTCCGGCTACAAAAGGAATGGTCTTGAAAATTACCGATCCAAGACTGCTGAAGGAAACAGGCGGCATTGTACAAGGCATGAGCGGAAGCCCAATCATTCAAAATGGAAAGGTCGTCGGCGCTGTCACCCATGTGTTTGTCAACGACCCGACAAGCGGTTACGGTGTGCATATTGAATGGATGCTGTCTGAAGCAGGAATCGATATTTACGGAAAAGAAAAAGCAAGCTGACTGCCGGATCTCCGGCAGTTTTTTGCTTTTCACCCTCTTCACTTCTCATCATACATACGTTAAAATGAACAAAAGAAGATTTTTCGACAAATTCACGTTTCCTTATTTGTCAAATTTCATTTTTAGTCGAAAAACAGAGAAAAACATAGAATAACGAAGATATGCCACTATTATTGTTAGTTATGATTTTTTTTAGAGGGTATATAGCGGTTTTGTCGAATGTAAACATGTAGCAAGGTGGAATCCTGTTAACTACATTGGGGGAGGAAGAAACGTGGAGAAAATTAAAGTTTGTGTTGCTGACGATAATCGAGAGCTGGTAAGCCTGTTGAGTGAATATATAGAAGGACAGGAAGACATGGAAGTCATCGGAGTTGCTTATAACGGACAGGAATGCCTGTCGCTATTTAAAGAAAAAGATCCTGATGTGCTCGTCTTGGATATTATTATGCCTCATTTGGACGGACTTGCTGTTTTAGAGCGACTGAGAGAATCCGATCTGAAAAAACAGCCAAACGTCATCATGCTGACAGCCTTCGGGCAGGAAGATGTCACGAAAAAGGCCGTCGATTTAGGAGCGTCCTACTTTATTCTCAAACCGTTTGATATGGAAAACCTTGTCGGCCATATTCGCCAGGTCAGCGGAAATGCCAGCAGTGTGACGCATCGCGCGCCGTCATCACAAAGCAGCATTATACGCAGCAGCCAGCCTGAACCAAAAAGGAAAAATCTCGACGCGAGCATCACAAGCATTATCCATGAAATCGGCGTCCCTGCACATATTAAAGGCTATCTCTATCTGCGTGAAGCGATCTCAATGGTGTACAACGACATCGAACTGCTCGGCAGTATTACAAAAGTCCTCTATCCGGACATCGCCAAAAAATTCAACACAACCGCTAGCCGTGTAGAAAGAGCGATCCGCCACGCGATTGAAGTGGCATGGAGCAGAGGGAATATTGATTCCATTTCCTCATTGTTCGGCTATACAGTCAGCATGACGAAGGCAAAACCTACAAATTCAGAGTTCATTGCGATGGTTGCAGATAAGCTGAGATTAGAGCATAAGGCTTCTTAAGCATGATCAGCACAAGCACTTAAATCAAACGTCTTTTATTTATTGGTTTCCGCTGATGAATAGGAGGCGTTTTGTTTTTGGATAAATCTGTTATAATGAATGCGGTAGATGGGTGAATATTTGTTTATACGCTTGGAGTGATCGAAAATGTGTAAAAAGTACGGGCTGCTGATGGCTATATTTATCCTTTCGCTTTGTGTCAATTCAAACATCATCGTGGAGTCACACAAAATAGGTATGCTGATTGACTTCATTTCATTTGCGACAATGGTCGTATGTATATTCGTTGGTTGGACCATGAGAAACAGAAAGTCAAAAACGGATTGACACCCTTTACGCTGTATGTTCGTAGTAAAAAGAGCAATTGAGGTATAAAGGAGACATATCGTGAAAAAGAGAAAAAAGAAAAACAGAAAACGTGACGGACTGCTGTTCGATTTTCTAACCGAAGGAATTGGTCAGCTTCTCATTTTGCCATTTAAATATGTGCACAAACTATTCGATTGACGAAAAGGACCCTTTCCTAAGGGTCTTTTTTTATCAAAAAGACTGCCGAAACATTCCGGCAGTCACATCAAATTAATCTTTATAAGGAACCCATCCAGGTGTGTTCACAATCGCTTGCCATAGCGGCTCAGGCAAGTGATATTTTTCTTTGTCTGTCCCTTTTATCACTGTTTCAATTTGTTTTTCGCGTCCTTCTTTTACTTTTACAGCCCAATCAGGATCAACTAAAATTTCACGCCCCATCGCCACCAGCGGAATACCGTTTTCAATCACAGTAAGCGCGTCATCAGCAGAATGGATGGAACCAACAGCAATCAGAGGCACCTTGTGTCCGACACGTTCATTCAATAAGTCCATGCGCGTACGTGCCGGGTCTGCCCCGCGGCGCGCTTTGGAGTTGACGTCCATCAATGAAATATGGAGGTAATCCAGTTCTTTTTCTGCTAAGGCATCAACAAGCGTGAAGGTTTCTGTCATTGTCAGTCCCGGTGTATCTGGCTCTTCCGGAGACAGGCGGTAGCCGACTAAAAATGCACCCTTCGCGTGATCGGCAATTGCTTGTTTCACCTCATCCACAATAGCAAGCGGGAAGGCTAATCGTTTCTCATCGCTTCCTCCCCAGCGGTCTGTGCGCTGATTTGTTTTTGGGGAATAAAACTGCTGAATCAAGTAGCCGTTTGCACCGTGAATTTCGACACCGTCAAATCCGGCTTCAATGGCGCGTCTTGTCGCTTCTCCAAAAGCTTTCACAATGTTTTCAACCTCTGCTTCTGTCAAGGCGCGGGCCATTTGTTTGCCGTTATCAGACACGTCACTTGGCGCGACAACATCCTGATTCGGAACGAGCTCAGCAGGGCATTCAATTCCGCCGTGATGAATTTGCACAATCGCTTTTGACCCTTGTGCTTGAATGGCTTGGGCTAGTCTTTTTAGCCCGGCAATATGTGAGTCGTCATGGATGGCTGGCTGTCCGGAAAACGCTTTTCCATCAGGCGTGACGTTTGCGCATGCTGTAATCACCATTCCCATTTCTTTTGAACGGGGGATGATATAGTCCAGCTCCGCTTCAGAAATCGTACCGTCCTCATTGGAAGAATAATGGGTCATTGGAGCAACCGCGATCCGGTTGTCAATCGTAACGCCGCTTCGGAATGTAAATGATTCAAAGAGCGGTTTGTACTTTGGATTCATAAGATCATCTTCTTTCGTTTGGATTCGCACATATTCTAGCCTATATGTAAAATTTGATGCAATCAATCTGCTTCACCGGCTGAATATCTTGAGTGCCGAATGTGGTTTTCTTCGCTCTTTTTCAGGGCTTTTGTAGCCGCCTTTGATTTGATGGCCAATGGAGCAAGTGATGACCGCCGCGGCTAGCAGCAGAACGATTTTTTTCATGAGCTGTAACTTCTTTCTGTAAAGTAAATATTCTTTAGAAGCTTACGCCTGCCCAACCCTTCCGTCAAACCATCTGCTCACCGTATTCATCAATTTTTTGAAAATGAATATAAAGTTGCTTCTTTCAGCTAATTTTTTCTAAAATGCTGCTCTTTTAGAGACATCCTCATAGACAGATCCGCTTGCTTTCTTTCTAACAACAGGAAATCAGCAGGTCAGATAGCCCTTTTGAAAATCATGGAAACGTTGTGCCGGCTTTTGTGCAAGCTTTACAAATCCTCCATTCTGGTCAAAGATAAAAGCCAAACATCAGGAAGAGGTGATCATGTGAAACAAGCTGGTCTATTTCTGTTTACTGTACTGCTGCTTTCCGGATGCAGTATTGCAAGCGCGGATGAATCAGCCCCGAGGTTTACAGAAGAGGGCAAATACATCGGCTCGGCCGATCCTCATACAATCGCTGTTTCCCTTAACGGAGAAGAAACCATGATACAAGTTCCAAGGGACAAACGCGATGATTGTGAGGATCTGCCAGATCACACAAATGTCCAGGTAAAATATATAAAAAAAGAGAACGGAACCTTACAGCTGGAAGATATTCAGCAGCAAAAGAATTCGTAATGACAGACCGGAGGGAGAAACGTTGAGAATGTTATGGAGGAGTTTAGCGATATGCGGATTGGCTTTTATGCTCGCACCCTGTGCGCAAGCGGCAGAGCCGGTAGCAGGGAAGACGGTATATATTGATGCCGGCCATGGCGGCAAAGACAGCGGGGCAGTCGGAAACGGGCTCTTGGAGAAAAATATTAATTTGGCTGTCTCCCGTCATGTTGTGGACAAGCTGAAAGCGGAAGGAGCGAACCCTGTCGCTACAAGGACAGATGATCATTTTCTGACCTTGGAGGAAAGAGTGGCAAAAGCAAGTGCAAACCATGCCGATCTTTTTGTCAGCATTCATGTGAATTCGGGCGTTTCCTCCGCTTCAGGCACGGAAACGTACTTTCAGTCTGATTATGAAGCGGAAAACAGTCAGCGGCTGGCATCAGATATTCAGTCAGAGCTGGTATCATCCTTACAAACAAGAGACAGGGGTGTGAAAGAATCAGATTTTTATGTCATTACATATTCACAAATGCCGAGCGTGCTGGCTGAGCTTGGATTTATTACAAACAGCTCTGATGCGGACAAGCTTGGGAGTGAAGTATATCAGGAAAAAGCTGCAGACGCGATTGTCGCGGGGATCGATTCGTATTACGCGCAATAGTCTGAGTACAAGAAACCTTAATTCTAGAGTGACAAGGCCAAAATCAGTATAATGGAGAAAACGGGCAACTTTAGGCTTGAGGTGAAACAATGACAAAGATTTTTGCCCATCGGGGGGCATCAGGTCATTATCCCGAAAATACAATGATTGCATTTGAAAAAGGGATTGAAGACGGAGCAGACGGAATAGAGCTTGATGTTCAGCTGACAAAAGACGGACATATTGCCGTTATTCATGATGAAAGGCTCGACCGGACGACATCCTTAAAAGGTTTCGTAAAGGACACGGTGTACGATGTCTTGAAAACCGCGGATGCGGCTGCCGGTCATCATCAAACAGTCGGCGATGTAAGGGTGCCGCTGCTTGAAGACGTGCTCTCGTGGGCTGAAAAAAAGGATTTTCTGATTAACATTGAATTGAAAAACAGCGTGATCCGCTATGAAGGAATGGAAGAAAAAGTGCTTGAGGCAGTAAAGCGATTTAAAATAGAAGAAAGAACGATTCTGTCCGCATTTAATCATGAAAGCTTAGCGTTATGCGGCCGGCTGGCGCCCCATATTGAGCGGGCGGTGCTGACCTCAGATGTGCTTTATCAGGCTGATCAATATGTAAAATCCATTCCGGCAGCCGGCTACCACCCAAAGCTGCATAGCCCGGCGGTAACGGATGAAATGCTGCAGCATATGCGGAGCAGTTCGGTTAAGGTAAGGCCTTTTACAGTCAATCGGCCAGACGATATGGAGCATTTGATGAAAATGGGAGCAGACGGCCTTTTCACAGATTTTCCTGAGCGGGCTGCTGCCATCGCTAAGAAATTGAATAGAAGAAATTAGTTTTCAAGAAGGCTGCCGGAGCAGCCTTCTTTTTTCATTCATTCATACCTGTTTCAAAGCATACATTCATAGAAGACATCAAGAAATGTAAGCGCTGTCTATCTTCTGATTTGAGGTGACACTATGAGGAAAACAGTTATTGTAAGTGCTGCGAGAACCCCGTTTGGCAAATTTGGCGGGGCATTAAAAGAAGTAAAAGCTGCTGAACTCGGGGGCGCTGCTATGAAAGAGGCGTTAAAGCGTGCCGGAGTCTCTGGAGATCAGGCGGAAGGCGCGGTCATGGGTATGGTTGTCCAAGCCGGTGCGGGCCAGATACCTTCCCGGCAAGCTGCCCGTTTAGCCGGACTGCCTTGGAGCGTGCCATCGGAAACGCTGAATAAAGTTTGCGCCTCCGGCCTTCGCGCTGTCACTCTATGTGACCAAATGATTCGGGCGCATGATGCGGACCTTCTTGTTGCCGGAGGCATGGAGAGCATGAGCAATATTCCCTATGCTGTTCCCGCTGGCCGCTGGGGCGCGCGGATGGGTAACGGTGAGCTAAGGGATTTAATGGTTTATGACGGATTAATGTGCGCCTTTGATGAAGTGCACATGGCCGTTCACGGAAATACGGCGGCCAAGGAATATGGAATTTCACGTAAAGAGCAGGATGAATGGGCCCTTCGAAGCCACAAGCGGTCGGCCGAGGCGGCCGATGAAGGAAAATTTGATGAAGAAATTGTTCCTGTCAGCTGGCTTGGCCGGAAAGGAAAAACAAACATTGTTGACAAAGATGAAGCGATTCGCCGCGATACCACTCTCGATCAGCTTGCGAATCTTTCTCCGATTTATTCAAGTGACGGATCCATTACAGCCGGCAATGCGCCGGGAGTCAACGACGGAGCGGGAGCATTTGTATTAATGTCTGAGGAAAAAGCCGCTGAACTTGGAAAGCGTCCTCTTGCAACCATTCTTGGTTTTTCAACAACTGGAATGCAAGCGCATGAGCTTGCGGCTGCTCCGGGATACGCAATAAACAAGCTGCTGAAAAAGACCGGTTTTACATTACAGGATATTGATCTTTTTGAAGTCAATGAAGCATTTGCTTCTGTTGTATTAACATGTGAAAAAATCGTCGGGTTTGATCTTGAAAAAGTAAACGTAAATGGCGGAGCGATTGCGCTGGGCCACCCGATCGGCGCTAGCGGTGCGAGAATTTTGATGACACTTGTGTACGAATTAAAGCGCCGGGGAGGCGGACTGGGTATTGCTGCTATTTGCAGCGGGGCGGCTCAGGGAGACGCTGTTTTGGTTCAAGTTCATTAAAACATTGACGGAGAAGGGGATTTGAATGGAAATCAAACATATCATGGTAGCCGGCGCCGGACAGATGGGAAGCGGAATTGCTCAATCAGCGGCTGAAGCCGGCTTTTATGTGCGACTGTATGATTTGAATCCGGAGGCAGCGGAAACTGGGTTTCAGCACATAAAAAAGCATTTGAACCGCGCTGCTGAAAGAGGAAGAAAGACGGAAGCTGAAGTGAAGGCTGTTATCAGCCGTATTTCGCTTTCCCCCGCGCTGGAGGAGGCGCAGCATGCGGATGTTGTGATTGAAGCAATTGCAGAAAGCCTGACGGCAAAAACTAAATTGTTCAAAAACCTTGATCATATTTGCCCGGCTCATACGCTTTTGGCCAGCAATACATCTTCCTTGCCTATAACAGAAATTGCAGCTGTCACAAATCGTCCAGAACATGTCATTGGCATGCATTTTATGAACCCCGTCCCTGTTATGAAACTGGTTGAGGTTATTCGCGGCCTGGCGACATCAGATGAAACGGCATCAACCATTACGGCATTAGCAGAAAAAATGGGGAAAACACCGGTGGAAGTCAATGATTTTCCCGGATTTGTCTCCAACCGTGTGCTTCTGCCAATGATTAATGAAGCCATCTATTGTCTTTATGAGGGGGTAGCTGAGCCAGACGCAATAGACCAGGTCATGAAGCTTGGCATGAATCACCCGATGGGTCCGCTTAAATTAGCTGATTTTATCGGGCTGGACACGTGTTTGTCGATTATGGAAGTCCTTCACTCCGGGCTTGGAGACTCCAAGTACCGTCCTTGCCCGCTGCTTCGTAAGTACGTCAAAGCAGGGTGGCTCGGCAAAAAGAGCGGACGCGGCTTTTATCATTACGGCGAGGAGAAGAATACCTGAAGTCAATTCCAATCCGGGGGTGGCCGAGTTGCATTTAACCCAAGAGCAAGTCATGATGCGAAAGATGGTGCGTGATTTTGCCCGAAAAGAAATTGCTCCTGCTGCGGAGGTCATGGAGAAAACAGATGAATTTCCATTTCAGCTAATGAAGAAAATGGGTGAACACGGCTTGATGGGAATACCAGTGCCGGAACAATATGGCGGCGCTGGAGCGGACGTTGTTTCTTATATTTTGGCCATTCATGAGATTTCTAAAATCAGCGCGGCGGTCGGTGTCATTCTTTCGGTTCATTCCTCAGTGGGCACAAATCCGATTTTGTACTTCGGAAACGAAGAGCAAAAAGTGAAATATATACCGAAACTCGCCTCAGGCAACTATTTGGGTGCATTTGCGCTGACTGAGCCTTACTCTGGATCGGATGCCGGAAGCCTTCGCACCACAGCAATCAAAAAGAACGGCAAATATATTTTAAACGGATCGAAAATTTTCATAACAAACGGCGGTGCCGCTGACCTCTATATTACGTTTGCTTTAACTGCTCCAGGCCAAAACAGGAGCGGGATTTCGGCTTTTATTGTTGAAAAGAACACACCGGGTTTTACAGTCGGCAAAAAAGAAAGAAAGCTGGGGCTTCACGGGTCCAATACAACAGAGCTGATATTTGAAAATGCGGAAGTGCCGGAAGAGAATTTGCTGGGCGAAGAGGGCGATGGATTTAAAATTGCGATGGCGAATCTGAATGTGGGGCGCATCGGCATTGCAGCACAAGCGCTGGGAATCGCAGAGGCTGCCCTAGAATATGCGGTTGCTTACGCGAAACAGCGTGTCCAATTCAACAGGCCTATCGCAGCCAATCAAGGCATATCGTTTAAGCTCGCCGATATGGCGACAAGAGCAGAGGCGGCAAGGCACCTTGTCTATCATGCGGCAGATCTCCATAACCGCGGCCTGGCCTGCGGAAAGGAAGCGTCCATGGCTAAACAATTTGCTTCCGATTCAGCGGTGAAGGCTGCACTTGAGGCAGTCCAGATTTATGGAGGATATGGTTATATGAAGGATTATCCGGTCGAACGGCTGCTTAGGGATGCAAAGGTAACACAAATTTATGAAGGTACAAATGAAATTCAAAGACTCATTATTTCCAAGCACCTGCTTGGCGCAATTTGACAGATCATAACGCAAAGCGGAGGTTGAGAATATGGATGGTAAACAGCATTTTTCTCCAGGTCTGGACGGGGTCGTCGCGGCAGAAACGGATATTTCTTTTCTTGACACACAGTACAGCCAGATATTGATTCGAGGCTATGATTTAATTGATCTTTCAAAAACCAAAAGCTATCTAGAACTGGTGCATCTATTGCTGGAGGGGAGGCTGCCGGATGAAATTGAAACGGAAACGGTCAAAAGGAAGGTCAACAGCGCTTCAAACCTGCCGTCTGACCTTGTCCGTCTTCTTGAGCTGCTGCCTGAACATACTCATCCGATGGATAGTCTGCGAACCGGGGTATCGGCTCTTGCCGGCTACGACCGCCAAATTGACGATCGGTCGCCTTCTGCAAACAAGGAGCGCGCCTATCAGCTTTTAGGGAAAATGCCTGCTCTCACAGCAAGCAGCTATAGAAAGATAAATAAAGGAAAACCGATTCCCCCGCTTCAGCACCTATCCTACAGCGCGAATTTCTTATACATGATGACAGGGAAAATACCGTCCGCATTGGAAGAGCGGATCTTTGACCGTTCACTCATTCTGTACAGTGAGCATGAGATGCCGAATTCAACCTTTACGGCCAGGGTGATTGCTTCAACACAATCGGATCTTTATGGCGCATTGACAGGAGCTGTAGCTTCTTTGAAGGGGAATCTTCATGGAGGCGCAAACGAAGCGGTCATGTATATGCTTTTGGAGGCTAAAACAAAGCCTGATTTTGAACAAATCCTGTTATCAAAACTGAGAAAAAAAGAAAAAATCATGGGCTTCGGCCACCGGGTGTACATGAAAAAAATGGACCCGAGAGCGCTTATGATGAAAGAAGCGCTTCAGCAATTATGCGATCAAGCCGGAGATCACCGTTTATACGAAATGTGTGAATCAGGGGAGCAGCTGATGGAGCGGGAAAAAGGGCTTTATCCGAATTTGGATTATTACGCCGCTCCGGTGTATTGGATGCTTGGCATACCAATTCCATTGTATACACCTGTCTTTTTCAGTGCGAGAACGGCAGGCTTATGCGCACATGTGATTGAACAGCATACCAATAACCGCTTGTTCCGCCCGCGTGTCCGCTATACCGGCCCGCGATATGAGAACAAATCCAAATCATGAAAGGAATGGGTCGAATGCTGAAAACGGATCATGTCATTGAAGAAATAACAGACTATGTGTTTGAGAAAGAGATTACGAGTTCAGAAGTGTTTACAACGGCAGGTCACGTTTTGCTGGATACACTCGGCTGCGGGATTTTAGCGCTCCGCTATCCCGAATGCACCAAGCTGCTCGGCCCGATTGTCCCCGGAACCATTGTGCCAAACGGAAGCAGAGTGCCGGGAACGTCATATGTTCTTGATCCTGTACGGGCGGCATTTAACATAGGGTGTATGATCCGCTGGCTTGATTACAACGATACGTGGCTTGCGGCGGAGTGGGGGCATCCATCAGATAACTTGGGGGGCATTCTTGCGGCGGCTGATTATGTATCAAGAGTGAGGCTGTCTGAAGGAAAAGAGCCATTAACGGTTCGCGACGTCCTTGAAGCGATGATCAAGGCTCACGAAATTCAAGGTGTGCTGGCTTTAGAAAACAGCTTAAACCGAGTCGGGCTTGACCATGTATTGTTTGTCAAGGTGGCAACGACGGCTGTAGCCGCAAAGCTGCTGGGCGGAGGAAGGGAAGAAATCAATCATGCGCTTTCGAATGCTTGGATTGACAATGCAGCCTTGCGGACATACCGGCATGCGCCTAATACAGGCTCGCGCAAATCGTGGGCCGCAGGAGATGCAACCAGCAGGGGCGTTCATCTCGCACTGATGGCGTTAAAAGGGGAAATGGGTTACCCGACAGCTTTGACCGCTCCGGGCTGGGGCTTTCAAGACGTATTATTCAACAAGAAAGAGATCAAGCTCGCCCGCCCGCTTGACGCTTATGTCATGGAAAATGTGTTGTTCAAAGTCTCTTATCCTGCGGAATTCCACGCCCAGACAGCGGCAGAATGTGCCGTCATTCTTCATCCGCATGTCAAAGACCGTATCGATGAAATTGACCGTGTTGTTATCAAAACGCATGAATCAGCTATTCGCATCATTGATAAAAAAGGCCCGCTGCATAATCCCGCGGATCGGGATCATTGTCTGCAATACATCACAGCAATTGGTTTAATATTCGGTGATATCACTGCACAGCATTATGAGGCTGATACGGCAAGTGATCCAAGAATAGATAAACTTCGAGAAAAAATGGAAGTGACTGAAAACAAAGCATATACGGAAGATTATCTCAAACCAGATAAACGCTCCATTTCAAATGCCGTTCAGATTCATTTTAAAGACGGAACGAGTACAGAGATGGTTGAATGTGAATTTCCGCTGGGCCATCGTTTTCGAAGAGGCGAGGCTGTGCCAAAATTGTTAGAAAAGTTTTCTGCGAATCTCAAAACCCATTTTTCTGAGAAGCAGCAAAAACATATTTACAATCGCTGCACCAGCTCTGAAACATTACAAACCATGCGCGTAAACGATTTTGTCGATATGTTCTGTATGTAAAAGGAGGATTTGTATCATGTCTTGGATCGTCAATAAGCAATCGTCACAAGAAGAGCTTGCTGAACGCTTCCGCAAGCTGATGTGTGCGCCGGAAATATTGCAAATTCCCGGCGCTCATGACGGGATGGCCGCCTTGCTTGCGAAGGAGGCCGGTTTTTCTGCCTTATACTTATCTGGTGCGGCTTATACGGCCAGCAGGGGGCTGCCTGATCTCGGAATTGTTACGTCGGCAGAAATGGCCGAACGGGCAAAAGATCTCGTGCGCGCAGCAGACCTGCCTTTGCTTGTTGATATCGATACGGGCTTTGGCGGGGTATTAAACGCGGCCCGCACCGCCCGTGAGATGCTGGAAGCAAGGGCGGCAGCTGTGCAAATAGAGGACCAGCAGCTTCCGAAAAAATGCGGGCATTTGAATGGCAAACAGCTTGTCCCGGCTCAGGAATTGGCGCAAAAAATAAAAGCCATTAAACAAGCGGCACCATCACTTGTGATTGTTGCCCGTACAGATGCAAGAGCGCAGGAAGGACTTGAATCCGCAATAAAACGCGCTTCGGCATACATTGAGGCGGGAGCGGACGCAATTTTCCCGGAAGCGCTTCAAACGGAAAACGAATTTCGGCAGTTTGCTGAACAGATCCCTGTCCCGCTTCTTGCCAATATGACTGAGTTTGGGAAAACGCCGTATTATCATGCAGATGAATTTGCTGCTATGGGGTTTCAGATGGTGATCTATCCGGTCACCTCGCTCAGAGCTGCGGCAAAGGCTTGTAAACGGATGTTTAGCTTGATAAGGGAGCGCGGATCGCAAAAAGAAGGGCTTGATGATATGCAGACGCGTAAGGAGCTGTATGAAACGATTTCTTATTATGATTATGAAGCGCTGGACAAAACGATTGCCAAGACCGTCTTGCCTGATAAATAATGCGAACAAAAAAGCCGGAGCATTCTCCGGCTTTTTTACATCTTTTGTTTTCTGAATCGCGGACTGACTTGATTGCGTTTTCTGTCTCTGTACAAGATGAACCCGGCCAGCACATACAGGCCGAAAACGAAAAAGATTAATCCTGATAAACCTTGGAGCCAAAGAGAAGAAAATGGCTTTACCGTATGGCCGAAAAGCATGTCTCTCATCAGTTTAATGCCTAAAGCAGAAATGGCGCCGGGGAGCACTAAAATCAAAAGCGCAAGAAGTCGGCTCATGTTCAGAAAACCCCTTTATTTTTCATTTCCTTTATTGTCCAGCGGAAAAAATATTTTGTCAAGAGAAGAAAACGTGGTAACATAGGGTTGTGCAAATTATTGCAACGGAAAAAACAGGTATGCAAATTTTTTCATACAAAGGGGTATCGGGATGCAGAAGGTACTGATCGTAGGTGCCGGTAAAAGGGGAACGGCGTTATTACAAATTCTCATTAAAACAGCCATCATAGACATTATTGCCGTGGTTGACAAAAACCCCGAAGCGCCGGGATTAAAAGAAGCAAAACATTATGGAATTGCCGTTTCATCTGATTGGAAACCATACATACAACAAAAGCCGGATATCGTCATTCATACAACGGGTGATCAAGCTGTACTTGACGAACTCCTTCAGGAAAAACATGAGCAGACCATTGTTATGCCGGGAAAGATGGCTTACATTGTGTTTCAGCTTATGGAAGAAAAACAGCAGCTGATTCAAATGCTAAAAGAACAAACATACAAACATGACCGAATCTTTAATTCCACCCACGACGGAATGATTTTTATTGATATCAATGAAGAGATCATTCTGTTTAATCATATGGCTGAAAATATGGTGGGAAAACAACGTGAGGAAGTCATTGGACGCCCGATCAAAGAAGTCATCCCGAGCACAAAGATGCCTCGGATTTTAAAAACGAGAGAGCCTGAATACAATCAAAAACAGCTCTTGGGTGAAAATTTGCAAATTGTAACAACAAGGCTGCCGATCATTGATGAAGGCGGACGTCTGCTCGGAGCACTCAGTGTATTTAAGGATATTACAGATGCGGTCGAGCTGGCGGAGGAAGTGACAAATTTAAAACAGGTGCGCACGATGCTGGAGGCGATTATACAATCCTCCGACGAGGCGATTTCTGTCGTTGATGAAAACGGCATTGGCCTGTTGATCAATAAAGCATACACAAAAATGACTGGGCTTTCTGAAAAAGAAGTCATCGGCAAGCCGGCGAACACTGATATTTCTGAAGGGGAAAGCATGCATTTAAAGGTGCTTGAGACAAGACGCCCAGTGCGCGGCGTCAGAATGAAAGTCGGCCCGAATGAAAAAGAGGTCATCGTCAATGTAGCGCCGGTGATTGTGGATGGCATTTTAAAAGGCAGTGTCGGCGTGATCCATGACGTGTCAGAAATTAAAATGCTGACCGCGGAGCTTAACAGGGCCAGGCAGATTATCCGCACGCTCGAAGCGAAATATACCTTTGACGATATTATCGGCAAAAGTGAGCAAATGCTGGTTGCGCTTGAGCAGGCGAAGCTTGGAGCGAAAACGCCGGCAACGATTTTGCTGCGCGGAGAATCGGGCACGGGCAAAGAGCTGTTTGCCCATGCCATCCATAATGAAAGCGACAGGAAATACAATAAATTCATCCGCGTAAATTGCGCCGCTCTTTCAGAAAATCTTCTGGAATCAGAACTGTTTGGCTACGAGGAAGGCGCGTTTTCGGGAGCGAAGCGCGGCGGCAAGAAGGGCTTATTTGAAGAAGCCAATAACGGCAGCATTTTCTTAGACGAAATCGGCGAGCTGACGCAAAATATGCAGGCGAAACTGCTGCGCGTCCTTCAAGAAAAAGAGATCGTCAGAGTGGGAGGCACGAAGGCAATCCCTGTTAATGTGAGAATTATTGCAGCCACAAATGTAAATATCGAAAAAGCAATGGCGGATGGGACGTTCCGTGAAGATCTGTATTACCGCATCAATCGCTATCCCATCTCTATCCCCCCTTTGCGTCAGCGGATTGAAGACATTGAAGCGCTCAGTGAAAGGCTCATTCAAAAGATTAACCGCGATTACGGCCGGAATGTAAAGGGACTGACCCAGCAGGCTTTGCGGGCATTGTCGGCTTACCATTGGCCGGGGAATGTCCGCGAGCTGGAAAATGTCCTTGGACGAGCAATGATTTTTCTGAAGCCGCACATGGAATGGATTGAAAAAGAGCATTTGCCTGTATTTGAAATAGAACAAAAAGAAAACAGCGCAGAACAGGGAGCCGGTTTTGATTTTCCTGACATCGAAGGCGAAAAGCTGTCTAAGGCCGTTGAAAAATTTGAAGCGCACTTGATTCAGCAAACGCTGGAAAAGCATCATTTTAACCGTACGAAAACAGCGAAAGCCCTCGGCGTCAGCATTCGAAATTTATATTACAAAATGGATAAATACGGCCTTGCAAATGAAGGCATGCAATAATTTGCAGAATAAGCGCAAACGTCTGCACGAATTTTTCTTCGCATCCATCATGACAGCATCGCACCGAGCTGGCATAGAACTTGCATAATAAAAAGCGGAGTCGAGACAAGAAAGGTGGTAACTGATGAAGCTGAAAGATTTGATCGGCAAAGCGTCGATGTACAAAAACAAGACCATTGCGGTTGCTCATGCTGAGGATGAGGAAGTGATCCGGGCTGTGAAACTGGCAGCCGAGCATTTGTCCGTCCGTTTTTTATTAGTGGGCGACAGCAAAAAACTGAACGACCTGACATCATTCATGCAAGGGCATCAAGTGGAAATCATTCATGCCAATACGCCGGAGGAATCGGCGAAGCTAGCGGTGCGCGCTGTTCATCAAAAAAAAGCAGACGTCTTAATGAAAGGGAATGTGCCGACTTCTGTTTTGCTTAAAGCGGTATTAAACAAACAGGAAGGGCTGCGGAAATCCCGTGTCCTTTCTCATGTGGCCGTGTTTGATATTCCTGACTTTGAGAGACTGATGTTTGTGACAGATTCGGCTATGAATATTGCCCCTTCGCTGGAGGAGCTTCAGCAGATTCTTCAAAATGCTGTTCATGTCGCGCGTGCAGTAGGGAACAATATGCCAAAAGCGGCTGCCCTTGCAGCGGTAGAAACGGTAAATCCGAAGATGGAAGCGACGGTCAATGCAGCTGCTCTCGCCCAAATGTGCAAAAGAGGGCAGATTAAAGGGTGCATTGTAGATGGACCGCTTGCCTTGGATAACGCAGTATCGCAAATCGCCGCGGCTCAGAAAAAGATTTCGGGAGACGTAGCGGGCAGCGCCGATATCCTTCTTGTCCCTTCGATTGAAGCGGGGAATATTTTATATAAATCACTGATTTATTTTGCGAAAGCACACGTGGCGGCTGTCATTGCGGGGGCCAAAGCGCCGATTGCATTAACGAGCAGAGCGGATTCCGCTGAAAACAAACTGTATTCGATTGCGCTGGCATTATGCGCATCTGAAGAATACACACTTTAGGAGGAACTGATATGGAACTTTTTAAATATATGGAGCAATACGATTATGAGCAATTGGTTTTCTGCCAAGACAAACAATCAGGATTAAAGGCAATTATCGCAATTCATGATACAACACTGGGACCAGCGCTCGGCGGAACGAGAATGTGGACGTATGAAAATGAAGAAGCTGCGATTGAAGACGCACTGAGACTTGCAAGAGGCATGACCTATAAAAACGCGGCGGCAGGCTTAAACCTGGGTGGCGGAAAAACGGTTATCATCGGCGATCCGCGCAAGGATAAAAATGAAGAAATGTTCCGCGCGTTCGGCCGTTATATTCAAGGGCTTAACGGCAGATACATTACGGCTGAGGATGTCGGCACAACGGTTGAGGATATGGATATCATTCATGATGAAACAGATTTTGTCACAGGTATTTCCCCTGCATTCGGCTCTTCAGGAAATCCGTCTCCCGTTACGGCTTACGGGGTGTATAAAGGCATGAAGGCTGCCGCTAAAGCTGCATTCGGCGCGGACTCTCTTGAAGGAAAAACCATCGCTGTACAGGGTGTTGGCAACGTGGCTTACAATCTATGCCGCCACCTTCATGAAGAAGGAGCAAGCTTAATCGTTACGGATATCAACAAGCAATCAGTTGAACGTGCGGTACAAGATTTTGGTGCACGTGCAGTTGATCCAGAAGATATTTATTCTCAGAACTGCGATATTTATGCGCCGTGTGCTCTTGGTGCAACCATCAATGACGATACTATTAAGCAGCTGAAAGCTAAAGTGATTGCAGGCGCGGCTAACAATCAGCTGAAAGAAACTCGCCACGGCGATCAAATTCACGAAATAGGCATTGTTTACGCACCGGATTACGTCATCAACGCGGGTGGCGTTATCAACGTGGCGGATGAGCTTTACGGCTATAATGCGGAACGTGCACTGAAAAAGGTTGAGGGCATTTACGCTAACATTGAACGTGTCCTTGAAATTTCCCAGCGTGACGGCATTCCGACGTATTTAGCGGCTGACCGCTTGGCTGAAGAACGAATTGAACGCAATCGCCGCTCAAGAAGCCAGTTTTTGCAAAACGGCCACCATATATTAAGCAGACGCTAAGAAATTGATCTGGAGGTTTTGAAATGCTACATGATGAAAAACGCATTCTCACCATTAATCCAGGCTCAACTTCAACGAAAATCGGTGTTTTTCATAATGAACGCAGCATTTTTGAAAAAACACTGAGACACAACATAGAAGAGCTGCAGCAGTTCGACCATATTATTGACCAGTATGAGTTTCGAAAAAAGCATATCCTCGAAACGCTTCATGAACAGGGCATCAATATTTCAAAATTTGATGCTGTCTGTGCCAGAGGCGGTCTTCTCCGCCCGATAGAAGGCGGGACATATGAAGTGAATGACGACATGATTGAGGACTTGAAAAGCGGTTATGCAGGACAGCATGCCTCCAATTTAGGAGGCATTATCGCAAGAGAAATTGCTGACGGCCTCAACATTCCATCTTATATTGTAGACCCTGTTGTAGTTGACGAAATGTCAGAGCTCGCTAAAATATCAGGCATGCCGGAAATTGAACGGAAAAGCATTTTTCATGCTTTAAACCAAAAAGCTGTCGCCCGTAAGGCGGCAGCCTCTCTTGGCAAACGATATGAGAATATGAAAATGATCATTACTCATTTGGGCGGCGGCATTACAATAGGTGTACATGACCGGGGCCGGGTGGTCGATGTCAACAACGGCCTTCACGGAGAGGGGCCGTTCAGTCCTGAACGCGCAGGAACAGTGCCTGCGGGGGATCTCGTCAATTTATGTTTTTCAGGAAAATATACAAAAGAAGAAATGATGAAAAAACTGGTGGGAACCGGCGGGCTCTCCGGTTATCTCGGTACAAATGACGCTGTGAAAGTGGAACAAATGATTCAGGAGGGCGACGAAAAAGCCCGCTTACTTTTTGACGCCATGGCGTATCAGGTAGCGAAGGAAATCGGAGCAGCAAGCGCCGTATTAAAAGGCGAAGTCGAGGCCATTGTTCTGACAGGAGGTCTGGCTTACGGCAAAAGCTTTGTTTCCAGCATCAGATCATACATAGATTGGATTTCGGACGTTTTAGTATATCCGGGAGAAAACGAACTGCAATCTCTGGCACAAGGGGCGCTAAGGGTATTGCAGGGCGAAGAGCAATCCAAACAATATTGCATTGAATAGACAGACAGGAGTGAGTCAGATGGCAACTGAGTATGATGTAGTCATTCTGGGCGGCGGTACAGGCGGTTATGTCGCGGCGATCAGAGCGGCGCAGCTCGGCTTAAAAACAGCCGTTGTAGAAAAAGAAAAGCTCGGCGGAACATGCCTGCATAAAGGCTGTATTCCGAGTAAAGCGCTGCTTAGAAGCGCGGAAGTGTACCGGACAGCCCGTGAAGCCGATCAATTCGGAGTCGAAACGTCCGGCGTTTCCCTCAACTTTGAAAAGGTACAGCACCGTAAGCAGGCTGTTGTCGATAAGCTTGCAGCAGGCGTCAATCATTTAATGAAAAAAGGAAAAATCGACGTGTATGACGGATATGGGCGCATCCTCGGACCGTCTATTTTCTCTCCGCTGCCGGGAACGATTTCTGTTGAACGGGGAAATGGCGAAGAAAATGATATGCTGATCCCGAAGCAGGTCATTATAGCTACAGGTTCAAGGCCGAGAATGCTTCCGGGTCTGGAAGCGGACGGAGAGTTTGTTTTGACCTCGGATGAAGCGCTCCAAATGGAGGAGCTTCCAAAATCGATGATCATCGTCGGCGGAGGGGTCATTGGAATCGAATGGGCATCCATGCTTCATGACTTTGGCGTAAACGTAACGGTTATTGAATATGCGGACCGGATATTGCCGACTGAAGACCAGGACATTTCAAAAGAGATGCAAAGTCTTCTTGCAAAAAAAGGAATTCAGTTTGTCGCAGGAGCTAAAGTGCTACCTGATACGTTGAAAAAATCGTCAGGCGAAATCAGCATACAAGCGGAAAAAGACGGAGAAACCGTTACCTACTCTGCTGAAAAAATGCTCGTTTCCATCGGCAGACAGGCAAATATCGAAGGAATCGGTATAGAAAACACCGATATTGTCACTGAAAATGGCGTCATTTCAGTAAATGAAAGCTGCCAAACGAAGGAATCTCATATTTATGCAATCGGAGACGTAATCGGTGGCCTTCAGCTAGCTCATGTTGCATCGCATGAAGGAATCATTGCCGTTGAGCATTTTGCGGGTCTCAATCCGCATCCGCTTGAGCCAACACTTGTACCGAAGTGCATTTACTCAAGCCCTGAAGCTGCCAGTGTCGGCTTAACAGAAGATGAGGCAAAAGCGAAAGGGCATAATGTCAAGATCGGCAAGTTCCCATTTATGGCAATTGGAAAAGCGCTTGTATATGGAGAAAGCGACGGATTTGTAAAAATCGTGGCGGACCGTGAAACGGATGATATTCTCGGCGTGCATATGATAGGCCCGCATGTCACTGACATGATATCAGAGGCAGGTCTTGCAAAAGTGCTGGATGCGACGCCATGGGAGGTCGGACAAACGATCCACCCGCACCCGACGCTGTCTGAAGCGATTGGAGAAGCAGCGCTTGCTGCAGATGGCAAAGCCATTCATTTTTAAAAGCATAAAGGAGGCGCTTGAATGAGTACAAACCGACATCAAGCATTAGGGCTGACTGATCAGGAAGCCGTTGATATGTATAGAACCATGCTGTTAGCAAGAAAAATCGATGAAAGAATGTGGCTGTTAAACCGCTCTGGTAAAATCCCGTTTGTTATCTCTTGTCAAGGACAGGAAGCAGCACAAGTAGGAGCAGCTTTCGCCCTTGACCGTGAAACGGATTATGTGCTGCCTTACTATAGAGACATGGGTGTCGTGCTCGCGTTTGGCATGACTGCGAAGGACTTAATGATGTCCGGGTTTGCCAAAGCAGCAGATCCAAACTCAGGAGGCCGCCAAATGCCGGGGCATTTCGGTCAAAAGGAAAACCGGATCGTGACGGGGTCGTCTCCGGTAACAACGCAAGTGCCGCATGCAGTCGGCATTGCGCTGGCTGGACGCATGGAGAAAAAAGATATCGCGGCTTTTGTCACATTTGGAGAAGGATCTTCAAACCAAGGCGATTTCCATGAAGGGGCAAACTTTGCCGCTGTTCATAAGCTTCCGGTTATTTTTATGTGTGAAAACAACAAATACGCGATTTCGGTCCCTTACGATAAGCAAGTAGCATGTGAAAATATTTCAGATCGTGCCGTAGGCTATGGAATGCCTGGCGTAACTGTGAATGGAAACGATCCGCTCGAAGTTTATCAAGCGGTGAAAGAAGCGCGTGAACGGGCGCGCAGAGGAGAAGGCCCTACCTTAATTGAGACGATTTCTTACCGCCTGACTCCGCATTCCAGCGATGACGACGACAGCAGCTACAGAGGCCGTGAAGAAGTAGAGGAAGCGAAAAAAAGTGATCCCCTGTTTACTTATCAAGCTTACTTAAAGGAAATAGGCCTGCTGACCGAAGAGATAGAACAAACCATGCTGGACGAAATCATGGCAATCATAAACGAGGCGACAGATGAAGCGGAGAACGCTCCTTATGCAGCTCCTGAGTCAGCGCTCGATTATGTGTATGCGAAGTAGGGAGGAAGTATAAATGTCAGTAATGTCATATATTGATGCGATCAATTTGGCAATGAAAGAAGAAATGGAACGAGATTCACGTGTCTTCGTTCTTGGGGAAGATGTAGGAAAAAAAGGCGGTGTATTTAAAGCCACAGCCGGCCTGTACGAACAATTTGGAGAAGAGCGTGTCATGGATACGCCGCTTGCTGAATCAGCGATCGCCGGAGTCGGTATCGGAGCGGCTATGTACGGCATGAGGCCGATTGCTGAAATGCAGTTTGCTGATTTTATTATGCCGGCGGTAAACCAGATTATTTCTGAGGCTGCTAAAATCCGCTACCGCAGCAACAATGACTGGAGCTGCCCGATCGTTGTCAGAGCGCCGTACGGTGGCGGCGTGCACGGAGCGCTTTATCATTCTCAATCAGTCGAAGCGATTTTCGCCAATCAGCCCGGACTGAAAATTGTGATGCCTTCAACGCCATATGACGCGAAAGGACTCTTAAAAGCTGCAGTTCGTGATGAAGACCCGGTGCTGTTTTTTGAGCACAAGCGCGCGTACCGTCTGATCAAAGGAGAGGTTTCGGCAGATGATTATGTACTTCCTATCGGCAAAGCTGATGTAAAAAGGGAAGGCGATGACATCACGGTGATCACATACGGGCTTTGCGTCCACTTTGCTTTACAGGCTGCAGAACGTCTTGAAAAAGACGGCATTTCTGTACATGTGGTGGATTTAAGAACGGTATACCCGCTTGATCAAGAAGCGATCATCGAAGCCGCATCCAAAACTGGAAAGGTCCTTTTGGTCACAGAAGATACAAAAGAGGGCAGTATCATGAGTGAGGTGGCTGCCATTATATCCGAGCATTGTCTGTTCGACTTAGACGCGCCGATCAAACGGCTTGCAGGTCCTGATATTCCGGCTATGCCTTATGCGCCGACAATGGAAAAATACTTTATGCTCAACCCTGATAAAGTAGAAGCGGCGATGAGAGAATTAGCGGAGTTTTAAAGACGTAAGGAGGATACGATCATGGCAATAGAACAAATGACGATGCCGCAGCTTGGCGAAAGCGTAACAGAGGGCACGATCAGTAAATGGCTTGTCGCCCCTGGAGATAAGGTGAACAAATACGATCCGATTGCGGAAGTTATGACAGATAAGGTAAACGCGGAGGTTCCGTCCTCTTTTACCGGTACAATAACAGAGCTTGTGGGAGCAGAAGGCCAGACCCTGCAAGTCGGAGAAGTGATTTGCAAAATCGAAACAGAAGGCGCAAAGCCGGCTGAACAAAAACAAGATCAGACGGAAGCGCCAACTGACAGGCAAGCTGCTCCTGAAAGCCGCACTGAAGCAGCCAGCCAGGCCAATAAGAAACGTTTTTCTCCAGCCGTACTTCGTTTGGCCGGAGAGCACGGCATTGATCTTGAGCAAGTGACAGGAACGGGCGCCGGAGGAAGGATTACGAGAAAAGATATTCAGCGTATCATTGATTCAGGCGGCGTTTCCGAACGGACTGAGGAGCCAAAAGCAGCTGCTCCTGCACCAGTGCAAAAACAGGAGACGAAAGAAGATGTTTCTCATCCTGCTTCAGCAGCCGGTGATAAAGAAATTCCTGTCACAGCTGTTAGAAAAGCGATAGCTTCAAATATGAAACGAAGCAAAACAGAAATTCCTCACGCTTGGACGATGATGGAAGTCGATGTCACAAACATGGTGGCATACCGAAACAGTATAAAAGATTCCTTCAAGAAAACAGAAGGCTTTAATTTAACTTTTTTCGCTTTTTTCGTAAAAGCGGTCGCTCAGGCGTTAAAAGAATACCCGCAAATGAACAGCATGTGGTCGGGGGACAAAATCATTCAGAAAAAAGATATCAATATTTCAATCGCGGTTGCCACAGAAGATTCTTTATTTGTTCCGGTGATCAAAAACGCTGATGAAAAAACGATTAAAGGCATTGCGAGAGAAATTACCGACCTTGCCAAAAAGGTAAGAGACGGAAAACTGTCAGCAGACGATATGCAGGGAGGAACGTTTACCGTCAACAATACAGGTTCTTTCGGATCTGTTCAGTCGATGGGAATCATCAATTATCCTCAGGCTGCGATTCTTCAAGTGGAATCGATCGTCAAACGCCCGGTTGTCATGGATCACGGCATGATTGCAGTCAGAGATATGGTCAATCTGTGCCTGTCTTTAGATCACAGAGTGCTTGACGGCCTCGTGTGCGGAAGATTCCTGGCGCGTGTCAAAGAAATTTTAGAATCTATAGATGAGAAAACCTCTGTCTACTAAACAAACAGAAAGAGCATTTTTTGAACGATAACTTCAAAAAATGCTCTTTTTCTATGTACCATTATTCTGCGATTCGAATTTTCATCTCAACTCGATATTCTTCTTGTTTTTTCGGAGAATAATGAATCGGTATGATTAACTCGTAAACATCACTGATAACCGTTAATTGATGGTCCGCGATATACTTAATTAGCTTCTGTAAGTTGAGAAAATAATGCTCCGGAGAGAAATTATAAGCGATACAAACATATTTGCCTTTTGGTATCGTTGTGATTTCCATATCCGGCGTAATCGAAGAAATTTGTTTATTCGTTAAGACAGGCGTGAAAATATGACGGTAAGTCATTTCATCAATGTTGTTGTACGGCTGAAACGAGAAAGTAGCACCGTAGCTATTGTTCGTAAACCCATCAGCTGATTCGATAAAGGTTTTTAGTTTGCTGTATGAAGCGTTGAGCACGTTTTCAGGCCCGATTCCCTCTGCCTCTGTCTGTATAATCCGTATTTCTTCTTCATCTAGAACAAACACCTCACCGAGCGCAGGATATTCCATCTGCCGCTTCATTCGCTTTTTCACCAGAGCAATGGTCTGCTCCAATGTTGATAAAAAATCTAATTTCTCCCTGATTTGCTTTTCCTGCTCTGTATAAAAAGAAAACAGTTCTTCCATCTCTAATTCCTGTGCCTTTTTCATCTCTTCTAAAGGTGTGCCGATATATTTTAATGATTTAATCAAATCAAGATGATAGAGCTGGGAGTCTGTATAAAAGCGGTATTTGGTATCCGGGTCGACGTAGGCGGGTTTAAATAAATCAATCTTATCATAATAACGAAGCGCTTTAATCGACACATTTGCCAGTTTTGAAACTTGTCCAATTGAGTAATACGAGTCCTTCATGCCATCACTCCCCTTATGATCAGTATAATAAAAAAGCGCATCCTTTGCAGTACACAAAGAATACGCTTTTTTTACATGCTGGCTTTTATATGGGCAGGGGCTTTCCAGGCAATGGTCAGCGCAATGCCTATGGCTAAAGCTACTGTTGCAAAATAGAATGGATAGTTTAAGTCAATATCGAATAGCATTCCCCCAATAATGGGGCCGAACACATTGCCGATACTCGTAAACATTGAATTCATCCCGCCGGCAAACCCCTGTTCATTTCCCGCAATTTTTGACAGATAGGTTGTTACGGCCGGCCGCATAAGATCGAATCCGACAAATACGGTGAAGGTAACTAATAAAATCGCAGCATATGAATTTACGATGGTCAGCAAAAACACAAGACTAGTTGAGAGAATTAAGCTGTAGCGGATTAAACGGATTTCCCCAAACCACCTTGTGAAGCGGTCGAATAAGACGACTTGCGTGATGGCTCCGACAATTGCTCCCCCAGTTATCAAAATGGCAATGTCACTGGCCGTAAATCCGAATTTATGATCAACGAATAACGCAAATAAAGATTCAAACGATGCTAATCCAAAAGACGATATTAAAATGATGAGAAAAGCAATGAAATACATAGGTGCAAAAATCCGCTTGAATCCTGTCTTTTGGCCCTCTATTTTCTCATTCTCAGGATTTCGCTCCGGTTCCCGAAGCGTTAGCATCGATAAAATGGCTGCTATTAACGCAAAGGCTGCCGCAAAGAAGAAAGGCAGACGGGAATGGATTTCCGCTAAAAATCCGCCAATGCCGGGACCGATAATAAAACCTGTTGAAATAGCGGCTGACATATAGCCGAGCGCTTTCGGCCGTGTTTTAACAGTAGTGATATCGGCGATAAAAGCCGTGACCCCGGGCATAATGAAAGCAGCACTGATGCCGCCAAGCATACGGGATATAAATAAAATGTCAACTGTTTTTCCGATGCCGAATAAAAACTCTGAAACACTAAAAAACAACAGGCCAATCACGATCATAATTTTGCGTCCGAAGCGGTCAACCCAGCGTCCGGCGATTGGTGACACAATAAGCTGCGTAACAGCGAAGCATGCAACCATATAGCCGACCGCGGTACCGGATAAATGCAATTCATTCATAATCGCGGGCGTTACCGGAATCACAAGCCCGATCCCTAAAAAAGCAATGAATAAATTGGTTAATAATATAGCTAATGTGATGTTCTGTTTCTTCATGTGACTTCCCCTTTTTACGAAAGTGTATCCCTTATACTGTAAGACCTCCTCTTAGGGGAGAGTCAACGGATTTCTTTCTATGAAGCTGTTCGCTCTTCATAAACGTCCTTTACCAGCGGACAGTTATTCATTGTGGGGAATAAGCATGTCAATGTGCTGCGGAAGGACTTGAATCACAGCCGGTGTATGTGTGTACACCTCTCCATCTGTATCAGCCTTTTTAACAGTATCTGTTTCAATTTCGACGCGAGAGGCCTGAACATAGGACAGCTCTCCGGTGAATCGCTCTATTGTGCCCTGTTCCATATTCATCAGCTCGCGCAAAGCGGAGAGATTGGTGCTGCGGCAAATGAGGATATCAAGTAATCCGTCACATATACTGGCATCCGGCAGGGGAATTCGATTCGTTCCGATGTACTGTCCGTTCATGACAAGCAGCATAACGGCTTCATCTTTTATCTCTTGCCCATCGATTGTCAATGAAATAGGAAAGGATTCAGCAGATGAGACGGTACGTAACGCGCTTGTAAAATAGCTGATTTTTCCTAATAGCGCTTTTTCCGTTTCGTTGATTTGATTCGATGTTTCTGCGATCAGGCCGATCCCCCAGAAATTCAAAAAATAACGATCGTTCATCTGGCATACATCAACCTTGGATTTTTTTCCTGACACGAGTGCTTCGGCTGCCTTTGCAAGATTTTGAGGAATGTCCAGCACTCTTGAAAAGTCATTGCACGTTCCGCCGGGCAAAATACCGACAGCTGGCCTTCTTTCTAACGTACTGATGCCATTGATGCATTGATGGACTGTACCGTCGCCGCCGAGAATAAAGACAGTCTCGACAGAATCATCTATCGAACGGCAAAAATGATAGGCATCGTCTTTTTTCTTTGTCTGTTTAATGATCACCTCATCTAACGATTGTGATAACACCGGCACAACAGCTCCTAATGCTTTTTCTATATTTTTGTTGCCGGCGTTTCCATTATGAATAAGTAAAGCTTTCCTGTGGCTCATACAAAACTGCTCCTTTATTTATACATCTGATTATATAATTCCCTTTTCTTGTAAGCAGTAAACGGAAAGCAAAAAATCCTCCGATATAAGCGGTGGCATTTGCCGATAAGGCGGTTTCCTTGCTATCATAAGAACAGATGATGAAAAAGGAGAGGTCTTCATTGAACATGGACTTTAATTTATTTATGAATGATGTTGTCCGCCAAGCGAGACAAGAAATTGCGGCTGCCGGATATACCGAGCTGAAAACAGCTGAAGAGGTGGACGAGGCACTTACGAAAAAAGGAACGACGCTTGTCATGGTCAACTCTGTCTGCGGATGCGCGGGCGGGATCGCAAGACCGGCTGCATACCATTCCGTTCATTATGACAAAAGACCTGACCAGCTCGTGACTGTGTTTGCGGGACAGGATAAAGAAGCGACGGCAAGAGCGCGCGAATATTTCGAAGGATATCCGCCATCTTCTCCGTCATTTGCTATTCTAAAAGACGGGAAAATCATGAAAATGGTGGAGCGTCATGAAATTGAAGGCCATGAGCCGATGGCAGTTGTCTCTAAACTGCAGGAAGCCTTCGAAGAATATTGCGAAGAAGTATAAGATAAAACCCCGGATGCCCGAGCGGCACGGGGTTTTTTTGTGCATAAAATTCCAAGTCATAATGAATAAATATTAGATTTTATTCAATTGCTACGCTACAGAAGATGTCCTTTTATCTAGTAATATGAAAAGAGATTGCTGGAAAAATAAGCTTCGAGATAATTTTTAAAAATAGTATTGCATAAAAATAAGAAAGTGTTTAAAATACAAATTAACGAATAAATATTCAAATATGATAAAAGTAATGAATATGGGGGAAATGGATCATGAAAAAATGGCTCTTATTATTGATAGCTGCGTGCATCACCTTTGCATTATCTGCTTGCGGCTCAAGCAGTTCAGGTTCAGAAAGCGGCAAGAAAAAATTAGTTATGGGAACTTCGGCGGATTACAAACCGTTTGAATATAAAGATGGCGATAACATTGTCGGTTTTGATGTAGAGTTGGCAAAGGCCCTTGCGAAGAAAACCGGCTACGAAATTGAAGTGCAGGATATGGACTTCAACAGCTTAATTACAGCACTGAAATCAAAACAAGTGGATTTGGTTTTGTCAGGAATGACACCGACGCCTGACCGTAAAAAACAAGTTGATTTTTCCGATGTATATTACACAGCCAATCATATGATTGTCAGCAAAAAAGACAGCGGCATTAAGTCTTTAAAAGATCTGAAAGGAAAAACAGTCGGCGTTCAGCTTGGCTCCATTCAGGAAGAGAAGGGGAAAGAGCTTTCTCCGGAATATGATTTCAAAACAGAAGACCGCAACAGAATTTCTGATTTGGTGCAGGAAATCAAATCTGACCGCTTTGACGCCGCGATTATTGAAGACATGGTGGCAGAAGGGTATTTCAAATCAAATGATGACCTGCAGGGCTTCGTGATTCCTGATGCGAAAGCGGAAGAAGCCGGTTCTGCGATTGCTTTCAGAAAAGACAGTGAGCTGACGGACAAATTCAATAAAGCGCTCAAAGAAATGCAAGATAACGGAGAGCTCGATAAATTGAAGAAAAAATGGTTCACTGGCGAGAAGTAAAAAAAGCGGCTCAACTTTTTCGTTGAGCCTTTTTATTGAATAGGAAATCTTTTTTCCTGTAAGAAAAGGAGACAAAGGCTATGAATTTGGATTTTTCAGCAACGATTCCCCAAATTCCTTTTATATTAGAAGGCTTAGCAATCACATTAAAAATTGTTGTTGTATCTGCTATTATCGGACTTATATTAGGGATTGTGCTAAGCTTATGCAAGATCAGCACATTCCGCCCGCTGATCTGGATTGCTGATTTTTACACATCAGTATTTCGCGGCACGCCTTTAGTGCTGCAGCTTATGATTGTTTATTTCGGGCTCCCGCAGCTGCTCGGCTTTCAAATTGACCAGTTTTGGGCGGCGGTTGTCGCATTGTCACTGAATTCCGCTGCTTATGTATCGGAAATTATCAGAGCGGGAATCAACGCAATTGATAAAGGGCAAAAAGAGGCTGCTGTCGCACTGGGTGTTCCGTACGGCAAAATGATGAAGGATCTGCTTTTGCCGCAGGCCTTCAAAAATATATCACCTGCTATTGTAAATGAATTAATTACGTTAACAAAAGAATCGGCGATCGTTACCGTTATTGGTCTTGGCGATGTCATGAGACGCGCCTATCAAGCTGGCGCCGCCACTTACAATTACCTTGAGCCGCTGATTATCGCCGGATTGATTTATTATGTGCTTGTCCTTATTTTAACGTTTATCGGCAAGGCTGTAGAAAGGAAGCTGAAATCCAATGATTAAGGTTGAAAAGCTGTCAAAATCATTTGGGAAACATGAAGTATTAAAAAACATTTCAACAAACATCGCTGAAGGTGAGGTTGTTGCCGTCATCGGCCCTTCAGGCTCAGGCAAATCAACATTTCTTCGCTGTTTGAATCTTTTGGAGAAGCCTAACGGCGGAACCATCACAATTAAAGACAAAGAGATTACGCAGCCGAAAACCAATACATTAAAGGTACGGGAAAACATCGGAATGGTATTTCAGCATTTTCATCTTTTTCCGCACAAAACGGTTCTCGAAAATATCATGTACGCACCTGTAAATGTCAAAAAAGAATCAAAGCAGACTGCACAGGGAAAAGCCGAGGAGCTGCTGCGCAAAGTCGGATTGTTTGAAAAGCGAAATGACTATCCAAACCGTTTATCAGGCGGACAAAAGCAGCGTGTCGCCATCGCTCGTGCTTTGGCAATGAATCCTGAAATCATGCTGTTCGACGAGCCAACGTCCGCGCTTGACCCTGAAATGGTCAAAGAAGTGCTCCAGGTCATGAAAGAACTGGTCGAAACCGGTATGACCATGGTAATCGTTACACACGAAATGGGCTTTGCAAAAGAAGTGGCCGACCGCGTGTTATTTATGGATGAAGGAATGATTGTCGAGGATGGCAATCCGAAAGAATTTTTTCTTTCGCCGAAATCCAAAAGAGCGCAGGACTTTTTAGAAAAAATATTATAGAATATAGAGAAAAAGGAGAAGGCTTGTGCTTCTTCTTTTTTGTTGAAGAAACAAATAGAATGGAGTCCGACATGTTTAAAATTGGTTACCGCACAATAAAGACCGCACTTGGAACAGCTCTGGCTATTTATATAAGCCAGCTATTGCATTTGCAAAACTTCGCATCAGCAGGAATCATCACCATTTTGTGCATACAAATCACACAAAAACGGTCGCTTCAAGCGTCATGGGCCCGATTTGCAGCATGCTGTCTGGCAATTCTCTTTTCCTATCTCTTTTTCGAACTGATTGGTTATCATCCGTTTGTCATTGGATTGCTTTTGCTGATTTTCATCCCGACAACAGTTGTATTAAAAATCAACGAAGGTATCGTCACCAGCTCTGTTATTATCCTTCATCTGTATATGTCCGGCGGCATTACGCCCCAATTCATCTGGAATGAAGTCCAGTTAATTACGGTGGGAATCGGCGTCGCTCTTTTCATGAATCTGTATATGCCGAGCCTTGACCGGAAGCTGATTGCCTATCGAAAAAAGATAGAGGACAATTTTGCTGTCATTTTCGCAGAAATCGAACGGTATTTGTTAACTGGTGAGCAAGATTGGACAGGGAAAGAAATTCCGGAAACACACCAGTTAATCACTGAAGCCAAAAACCTGGCGTACCGAGATGTACAAAACCACATACTGCGCCACGAAAATCAGCACTATCATTATTTTAAAATGAGAGAAAAACAATTTGAAATCATCGAGCGCCTTCTCCCTAAAGTGACATCCATTTCCATTACGGTGGATCAGGGAAAAATGATTGCTGAATTTCTTCGCGATCTGCGGGAAGCAATTCACCCGGGGAATACAGCCTACAAATTTTTGAAAAGACTTGCTGACATGAGAAAAGAATTCGAAGAGATGCCGCTTCCTGCGACAAGAGAAGAATTTGAAGCGAGAGCCGCACTCTTTCATCTTCTTGGGGAAATGGAGCAATATTTAGTGATCAAAAGTTATTTCAAAGGAATCAAAGCAGAAAAATCGCTCGCTTAACTCGCATGAGCTCATCCTACATTGGTCAACCTAATGGAAAAGGAGGAGCTTATGCGTTTTTTCTTATGTTCAGTATTGATGATTATTTCTCCGATATGGCCTCTTGGCGAAAATCCGCTTCCGGGTGACCCGTATGTCATCGTCAACAAGAAAACAAATGAGCTTGCTGTCATCATCGATAACAAAATTGAAGGCGTTTATCGTGTGGCAACCGGAAAGTCGGATGATCTGACGCCTGAGGGAGAATTTTCGATTACAGTAAAAGCGGCGAATCCTTATTACAGAAGGAAAAATATTGAAGGCGGAGCTTCTGAGAATCCGCTTGGGGCAAGATGGATTGGGTTTGATGCGAGAGGGACAGACGGCCGGATATACGGTATTCACGGGACAAACCGGGAAGAATCTATCGGTCAATTTGTATCTAACGGCTGTATACGTATGCATAACGATGAAGTTGTCCATCTGTTTCAAGAAATTCCGGTGGGGACGAGAGTGCTGATCACGAAAGACTCCCGGTCTTTTGAGGAGATTGCCATTGAGCATAAAGCCCTGATAAAAAAGCAGGATGTTCCCGTTCAATAAGGCCGCCTGCTTTTTTATCATTATAAAAACATAACGATTCCTGAGAGTACTGTTGAAAGAATAAAAACTCCCAAAATCACGATTAAAACGCTTTTCATCAGTTTTTGAGACATGGTTTCACTCCTTAGACAATCTGATTATATTTTAACGTGTTTTGTATGGGCGGACAAGCGATATCTATTGCCGGAAAGCAGGGATGAAAATGACCGGACTTGACCATATTGGGATTGCCGTTTATTCCATAAAAAAAGCCAGAGCTTTTTATGAAGATGTATTGGGATTAACGTTTCTTCATCAAGAAACGGTTGAAGAGCAAAAGGTGATCATTGCTCTGTTCCAAGCGGGGGGCGTTTATTTGGAGCTGATCGAGCCGTTAACGCCTGACAGCCCTGTCCGTACATTTTTAGATAAAAAAGGAGAGGGGCTGCACCATGTTGCGTTTTTATGCAGCGGCTTAACAGATCAGCTTCAAGCATTATCAAACCGGCAAATTGATGTAATAAACAGGCAGCCGAGACAGGGAGCAAACGGGAAACAGATCGCGTTTATTTCTCCGCGGGAAACAAATGGTGTGCTTGTAGAGCTCTGTGAACCGAAAGGAGATCAAGACATTGAACATGAATGAACATATCGGTCATCTATACAACAGGCGCAGGCAGGCGGAAGAAGGCGGGGGACATGCAAAGCAGGCTGAACAGCGGAAAAAGGGAAAGCTCACAGCGCGGGAAAGGATCGCCTATCTCCTGGATGAGGATAGTTTTATCGAATTATATCCCTTCATGGAGAGCCGAAGCTTAACAAGGGAGCAGCGTATATTGGGAGATGGAGTCGTGACGGGCTACGGGACGATTGACGGCCGCTCTGTATATGTGTTTGCGCAGGATTTTACCGTATTCGGCGGGGCGCTTGGCGAAACCCATGCGAAAAAGATCACCTCTCTGATGGATCTTGCAGCAAAAAATAAAGCACCGATTATCGGGCTGAACGACTCAGGTGGTGCGAGAATTCAAGAGGGTGTGGTATCATTAGATGGATACGGTCACATATTTTACCGAAACGTCTTATATTCCGGAGTCATTCCGCAAATCTCGGTTATATTAGGGCCGTGCGCTGGAGGCGCTGTGTACTCTCCGGCACTTACTGATTTTATCTTTATGGCAGAACAGACGGGCCGAATGTTTATTACCGGTCCGAAGGTCATTGAAAAAGTAACAGGAGAACAGGTTGATGCGGAGAGCTTAGGAGGAGCGGGAATACATAATGCCGTCAGCGGAAATGCCCACTTTTCCGGAAAAACGGAAGAGGAGGTTCTGGCAGGAGTGAAGAAGCTGCTGTCTTATTTGCCGCTCGACAAACAGATATCACTACCTTCATCTGTGGATGAGGCCTCCAGCTCGTTAATAAACCGCCTCGTGCCGGCTGACAGCACAAAGCCGTATGATGTTCGGGCGGTGATTCAGGAATTGGCTGATCCGCAGTCTTTTTTTGAGATTCAGCCGTATTTTGCGAAAAATATAGTCATCGGATTTGCAAAGCTTGGCCAAAAAACGATCGGAATTGTGGCAAACCAGCCGAAACATTTAGCAGGAAGCCTGACGATTGACGCGGCTGATAAAGCAGCGAGATTTATCCGGTTTTGTGACGCCTTTGACATCCCGCTGTTAACTGTCGAAGATGTTCCGGGGTTTTTGCCCGGCATTCAGCAGGAGCATAACGGCATTATCAGACACGGAGCCAAATTGCTGTTTGCTTATGCAGAAGCGACGGTCCCAAAAGTAACGCTCATTATCAGAAAAGCGTATGGCGGGTCGTATGTCGCCATGAACAGCAAATCCATCGGAGCGGATCTCGTGTTTGCTTGGCCAAATGCCGAAATCGCAGTGATGGGTGCTGAAGGTGCGGCATCTATTTTGTATGACAAGGATATTGAAGCGTCAGCTGACCCGCAAAAGACAAAACGCGAAAAAACAGCTGAATACAAAAAACAAAACGCCAGCCCTTACAAAGCGGCGGCATGCGGAATGGTCGATGACATCATTTTGCCGGAAGAATCAAGGAAAAGACTCATCCAAGCTTTTCACATGCTTGCACATAAGACAGAAGAGAGACCGAAAAAAAAGCACGGTAACATACCGCTTTAACATGGAGGGACTTACAAATGGTGAATGAAAAACGCCTGCTGGAAGAATTTTTAGAGCTTGTACAAATCGATTCAGAAACGAAGCACGAGGCTGAAATCTGCAAAGTGCTGAAACAGAAATTTTCTGATTTAGGTGTAGACGTAAAAGAAGACGATACAATGGATATCACTGGCCACGGAGCCGGAAACCTGATCTGCACATTAAAAGGGACGAAAAAGACAGATACAATTTATTTTACATCTCATATGGACACAGTCGTACCCGGAAACGGCGTAAAACCGGTTGTTGAGGACGGATATGTCAAAACAGACGGCACAACGATTTTAGGCGCCGATGACAAAGCCGGATTGGCTGCCATGTTTGAAGCAATTAAAGTGCTCAAAGAAGAAAACATTGAGCACGGCACGATTGAATTCATCATCACTGTAGGTGAAGAATCAGGTCTTATCGGGGCAAAGGCGCTTGACCGTTCCATGATGACAGCATCCTACGGCTATGCTCTTGATTCAGACGGAAAAGTCGGCAATATCATTGTTGCAGCACCGACTCAGGCGAAGGTAAGAGCGGCGATATACGGTAAAACTGCACACGCCGGAGTTGAACCAGAAAAAGGTATATCAGCGATTACAATCGCAAGCAAGGCAATTTCAAAAATGCCATTGGGCCGCATCGATGAAGAAACAACAGCAAACATCGGTCGGTTTGAAGGCGGCACACAAACGAATATTGTGTGCGACGAAGTTCATATTCTCGCTGAAGCGCGTTCTTTAGTTCCTGAAAAAATGGAAGTGCAGGTTCAAAAAATGAAAGCTGCTTTTGAAGAGGCGGCAGCTGATATGGGCGGACGTGCAGAAGTTGAAATCGAAGTCATGTATCCAGGGTTTAAATATCAAGATGGCGACCAGGTCGTTGAAATCGCGAAAAAAGCGGCAACGAAAATCGGACGCACAAGCGAGCTGCAAACGAGCGGCGGCGGAAGCGACGCAAACGTAATCGCAGGCCATGGCATCCCAACGGTCAATCTTGCTGTCGGGTATGAGCAAATTCATACGAAGAACGAAAAAATGCCGATTGAAGAGCTGGTGAAAACAGCAGAAATGGTTGTTGCCATTATTGAAGAAGCAGCAAAATAATGAAGAAAAACCCGAGTGCGGATCTGGCATTCGGGTTTTTTTCTGACAGTCAGTGCCATTGTCGAAGCGGCCAAAATAACACGTCTTGTTTTTTGGCAAAATGAAGCAGCGGTTCTGAGTCTGGTAAAGTGATTTCGTGAGCATCAGCCACTGTATTGATTGAAAACTGGGCCTCGGCTCTTTGAAGAAGCCAAGGATAATGGTGAATGTCCTCATAATAGAGCTTGTCACGATGGGCGGTATAGAGTCTGTAGCGCTCCGTCAGCCAGTAATCAAGCGAATCATCTTGCGCTGTAAAAGGCGCAGAGAGCGGCCGGTACTTGGCGCCGAATTCTGCTTTTCCGGCGTCTCTCCGTTTGCTTCTATATTCCATATCAGCCCCATTTTTTTCGGTTTTCATATCGGCGTAAAAATAAGGCAAATGAAAGAAAGTCCGTGCACCTTGAACTGCCAGCCGATGATCAGCATCTAAGCTGAAGAAATAAATGCCTGGCTTGCCTTTATAGGTGACATAAGTGCGCAGGTTAAGCTCTGGAAAGGACTGGGCTCCGGGAATAGGAGGGAGAAAACGCGCGCGAAGGTTTGTGAGCATAAAGGGAAGCACGCTGACCCAAGCTTGTCCGTTATATGTATCTATGTCCAATATCGGCGGAATCTTAGCTCGGAGGGTAGAGTAATCAACCGGCCAATGAGCAAATAAGACATCATTCCATGTTTGTTTCATGATCCAAATTCCCTCAGGCACAGAAATATTTTTTTGTTGAGACTGTTCCGTCACGACACCAGCTCCTTTCATTTGGATGTGAGTAAAGGTATTCCCGATTTTTTTCTTTTTAGACGAATGCAGGTTCTAAAACGTGATGGAAATAAAAAACAACTCCGAACAAAAGTCGGAGTTGTTTTTCTATTTCACCGGCTCTGTAAGAGCGGCTGTTTTTTTATGTTTATGGTGTGTCATCTGAAGTACGACGTTTTGCACTGTCAAGAACAGGCCGCTGGTGAACCAGTACAGCGGAAGGGCTGCAGGAACATTAAGCGAGAAAATCGTCATCATCACAGGGAAGATAAACACCATTAGTTTTGCAGATTGCTGCGCTGCCGGATTTTGCGGGACAGCGGAATATTTCGCGCTCAGTTTTTGAGCGACATAGGCTTGGACAAAATACATGATCCCTGCACTAAGGGACATGAGAATATCAGATTGCCCTAAACTGAACCACAGAAACGAGTGTGACGCAATTTCAGGTGTTGAGCGAATCGCGTAATAAAGCCCAATCATAATCGGAGACTGAATCAGCATTGGAAGACAGCCCATCGCAAGCGGGTTGATATTATGCTCCTGATACAGCTTCATCATTTCCATTTGGAGTTCTTTCTGTTTTTCCGGGTCCTTTGTCTTTTTGATTTTGGCTTGAATGCTGTCTACTTGCGGTTTAATGACTGCCATTTTTTCTTGGAACACACGCTGTTTTTTAAACTGATTGACAAACAAAGGCAGTACCACAACGCGCACAATAACGGTTACAAGTATGATAGACAACCCGTATTCTCCGTGAAACAGTCCGGCAACGCCTTTCAGCAGCGAGGAAAACGGCTCAATTAAATAGTCGTGGAAAAAACCGACGTTACCGAGACCTCCCACCTGATTTGTTGCAGCAAAAGCTGCGTTGCCCGAGCATAATACGATCAAAAAGGCCCCTAAAGCCAAAAGTTTCTGATATGTTTTTAACAATTTGTTCTCCTCCTTTTTATAAATGCGGTTTATAAAAGAAGGGAACTGACGTCTTCATCATCATTCACAGGTGAATTCATGCGGAAGACTTTACGTATCCAAGTTGTAATGCGATGATATATAATAATAAGAAAGTCTGTTCGGTTTATTCGAAAGACCGTCTGATGTTCATCTGTTCGTTTTGATTTCCACCGCTCGCCGGCACGGCACTCTCGCAAGAGAAAGGCAATCCCTATGGCGGTCAGAGCCGGAAGAATAATTGTGAAAAAATCGACTAAGAATAAAACGTCATTTATCGATTCCACAAACATTGTAATCACATCCATTCAATACCTTCATTTTACTATATGTACAAGCCGTTGTCTAATGAACGGAAAGGAGATATGTTTATGCCGGGGAAGGGCCGAATTATTTTCCATATTGATATGAACAGTTTCTATGCATCGGTGGAAATGGCATATGACCCGGCTCTCCGAGGAAAGCCGGTTGCAGTTGCCGGAAACGTCAAAGAACGCAAAGGCATCGTCGTCACATGCAGCTACGAAGCAAGGGCGCACGGCGTGAAAACAACCATGCCGGTTTGGGAAGCAAAGCGTAACTGTCCTGAGCTCATCGTCCTTCCGCCGAACTTTGACCGCTACAGAAGCTCTTCAAGAGCGATGTTTAGCATCCTTCGTGAATATACAGATCTGGTGGAGCCTGTATCCATCGACGAAGGCTATATGGATATGACGGATACACCATACAGCCGCAATGCCTATGAGACGGCAAAAGAAATACAAAGCAGACTGCAGAAAGAGCTGCTGCTTCCGTCAAGCATCGGAATCGCCCCTAATAAATTTCTCGCCAAAATGGCATCCGATATGAAAAAGCCGCTTGGGATCACCATCCTGAGAAAAAGAGAAGTGCCTGATATCCTTTGGCCTCTCCCCGTTGGAGAAATGCATGGCGTAGGCAAAAAGACGGCGGAAAAACTGAACGGGCTCAGTATTGATACGATTGGAGATTTAGCGGCCGCTGACGAACACTCGCTGAAACGGCTGCTTGGCATCAACGGGCCCCGTCTAAAAAATAAAGCGAACGGCATTCACCATGCCCCTGTTGATCCGGAGCGCATTTATGAATTTAAAAGCGTAGGCAATTCATCCACACTTTCTCATGATTCTGCCGATGAGGATGAGCTGTTAGCTGTTTTTCGCAAACTGTCCGCATCAGTTAGCGACCGTTTGCAGCGTAAGGAAGTAATGGCTTCAAAGCTGTTTATTATGATCAGATATGCGGACTGGAAAACCATTACGAGAAGCATCACACTGAAGAATCCGATAGATCAAAAAAACGAAATATATAATGAAGCAGAACATCTCTTCTTTAAGCATTGGAACAAAAACCCCATCAGGCTGCTCGGCATTACCGGAACGGATTTGGTAGAAAAAGAGCAAGCCTATAAGCAGCTCGATTTGTTCAGCTTTACAGAGGATGCGAAGGATGAACCGATTCAGCAAATGATGGAAAAACTGAACGAAAAGTATGGTTCCAAGCTGATCAGAAAAGGTGCAAAGGTTAAAAAAGACGAGAGCAAAACAAGCGGAACAAGCTTTAATAAAGATTTTTTTCAAGATGAAAAGAAAAGCTGAATGTCTTGAAATAAGGGGGTGAAGTATGGTAATTTCAATAGTATAAATATCATTTTATTTTAATGTAAATTTTAAAATGGTTAAACGTTTGCAGAAGGGACGTTAGAATATGTCAAAACAACAAATCGGAGTTATCGGGCTTGCGGTAATGGGTAAAAATCTGGCTTTAAATATTGAAAGCCGAGGATTTTCTGTTTCTGTTTACAACAGATCAAGCAGCAAAACCGAGGAATTTTTGCAGGAGGCTAAAGGCAAAAACGTTGTTGGCACCTACAGTATTGAAGAATTTGTTCAATCCTTGGAAACACCGCGCAAAATTTTGTTAATGGTTAAAGCGGGAACTGCTACAGATGCGACAATTCAATCTCTTCTTCCTCACTTAGAGAAGGACGATATTTTAATTGACGGCGGAAATACATATTATAAAGATACACAGCGCCGAAACAAAGAGCTTGCTGAAAGCGGCATTCATTTTATCGGCACAGGTGTTTCAGGCGGAGAAGAAGGAGCGCTTAAAGGGCCTTCTATCATGCCTGGCGGACAAAAAGAAGCTCATGAACTTGTGAAGCCAATTCTTGAAGCGATTTCTGCAAAAGTTGACGGTGAAGCGTGTACGACATATATCGGTCCGGACGGTGCCGGCCATTATGTGAAAATGGTGCACAACGGTATTGAATACGGGGATATGCAGCTGATCTCTGAATCTTATTTCATCCTGAAGCAGGTACTCGGCCTTTCAGCTGATGAGCTTCATGAAGTATTTGCTGAATGGAATAAAGGCGAGCTTGACAGCTATCTGATCGAGATTACTGCTGATATCTTCACGAAAAAAGATGAAGAAACAGGCAAACCGCTTGTTGATGTGATTCTTGATAAAGCGGGTCAAAAAGGAACAGGAAAATGGACAAGCCAAAGTGCACTTGACTTAGGTGTTCCGCTTCCGATTATCACTGAATCTGTATTCGCACGTTTTATTTCAGCGATGAAGGATGAGCGTGTGAAAGCAAGCGGCCTTCTTTCAGGGCCTGAAGTGAAGCCTGTTACAGAAAATAAAGAAGAGCTGATCGAAGCAGTCAGAAAAGCGCTGTTCATGAGCAAAATCTGTTCTTACGCCCAAGGATTTGCCCAAATGAAAGCAGCTTCTGAAGAATACAACTGGGATCTCAATTACGGTGAAATCGCTATGATCTTCCGCGGCGGCTGCATTATCCGTGCGGCATTCCTGCAGAAAATCAAAGAAGCTTACGACCGCGATCCTGAGCTTGATAACCTGCTGCTTGACAGCCACTTCAAGAACATTGCAGAAAGCTACCAAGGAGCGCTTCGCCAAGTGATTTCACTTGCAGTTGCCCAAGGTGTGCCGGTACCTTCATTCTCAAGCGCACTAGCTTATTATGATAGCTATCGCACAGCCGTGCTGCCTGCAAACTTAATTCAAGCGCAGCGTGACTACTTCGGTGCCCATACTTATGAGCGCACAGACAAAGACGGTGTCTTCCATACTGAATGGATGAAATAATGATGTGGAAATCCCGCAGCCTGACAGCTGCGGGATTTTTTTGAAATAGAGTGCCGACGAAAGGATGTATATTTTGCCTGTAAATGAGTATCTACTTGAAAATTTCCCTGGTTTACGACTTATGCCTCCTTTGTTTTATAACTGGCAGATTGGAATTCGGTTTGAAATAGGTGTAGGGTATAATGTAAACGATGCCTATCTACACAGCCCTTATTTAAATAACGCATATAAGAGAGCTGTCACTTTATTTAAGTCTCTACATGCCGAAGATGATGATATATTTGTTATAGCTGATGCTGTTGGTTTTGAAGGGAGAAGGGGATATAAGAGCAAATTGCATATTTTCTCACGGTACATTCGAGAAAAAGCTGTGTTGAAAAAACTGCAGCACATTGCTGTTCCTTATACTTGTTCTGATGATTATGATGATAAAACGCATAGATTTTTTCTTAGATGCAAAGCTGGTGATATAAGATATATTCCAATGCTGAGAGCAATATGTAATCAAGATATGGGGATAAAACCAAGCATTTCTCAAAAAATTTACTTTATCAATATAAAAAAGAGAACCATTTTTTATCTTTATGATGATCGAGGCTGCGATATTTTAGCTGCTACAGCTGAAACAATACGGGATATGTATGAAACATATAACAGTTGGATATTAGATTACGACAGAGAGAGAATCAATCGTCTTTTTGAGCCGCTTAGAGGCAGAAAGCTTGATACATAAATAAAAGGCTGAAAATGCTTTACAAGCACTTTCAGCCTTTTTCTTTATATATTCCACCAATGCAAGCCGTCTTTCGCCAAAAGATCATCTGATTCTTTTGGACCCATAGAACCTGCTTCGTAGTTTGGCGATAGGGTTTTGTTGGCTGCCCATGTTTCAGAAATGGAATCGACAAAGCTCCAAGAAAGGGCAACTTCATCCCAGTGTGCGAAGTTAGTCGCATCTCCGAGAAGACAGTCGTGAATCAATTTTTCATATGCTTCAGGAGTGTTCAGCTCGTCATTGCAATTGCTGCAGTAATCCAGTTTGATTGGCTGCGCGTGTGCTGCTCCTCCGAGTTTTTTAGCGTTTAAGTAAAGTGTAATGCCTTCGTCAGGCTGAATATGAATGACGAGTAAGTTCGGATTCATGTTGTTTTCATTGCCGTAGTACAGGTTCATCGGAATGTCCTTAAATTGAACGACAATTTTTGTAGACTTTTCTTTCATTCGTTTTCCGGTACGAATGTAGAATGGAACACCAGCCCATCTGAAGTTGTCGATCAGAAGCTTTCCAGAAACAAAGGTTTCTGTATTTGAGTCAGGAGCGACGTTATCCTCATCTGTATAAGCAGGGACTGGCAGACCATCAATTTCACCGGCTTGATATTGTCCGCGCACAAAATACTCATCCACTTCGTCTTTTGCAATAGGGCGGAGGGCTCTAAGCACCTTCACTTTTTCGCTGCGGATTTCTTCTGTGTTCAGTTTAATCGGCGGCTCCATTGCGAGAAGCGCAACCATTTGCATAATATGGTTTTGGACCATGTCGCGAAGGGCGCCTGATTTTTCGTAATATCTAGCACGGTCTTCAACACCAAGTGATTCGCTTGATGTGATTTGGATATTTGAGATGTAGCGGTTTGTCCATAGCGGTTCGAAAATCGCATTGGCAAATCGAATGACCTCAATATTCTGTACCATTTGTTTTCCTAAATAGTGATCGATTCTGTAAATTTGATCTTCTGTAAATGCTTCGCGAATTTCTTGATTTAATGCTTGCGCGCTCGGCAAGTCATGGCCGAACGGCTTTTCAATCACAAGGCGGGACCAGCCTGTAGTTGCTGTAACACCTTCTGATTTTAATGTCTTTGCAATTGTCCCAAAGAATTCTGGGGCCATTGCCAAGTAGAACATTCTGTTGTTCGGGATTTGATATGTATCTTCCAGCTGGTTGAGCAGCACGTTAAGCTCTTGATAAGAACCAGGGTTTGTCACGTCAAACGGGTGATAATAGAAATGAGACGTGAAATCATCTATATGTTTATCAGCAGCTGAGGAAATAGATGTTTTGACGGTTTGGCGAAGATCCTCATTGGACCAGGGTCTTCTTCCGACTCCTACAACTGCAAACTCTTCTCCGATTTGTCCGTTTTTATATAAACGGTGAATGGACGGATAGAGTTTTCGTTTTGCTAAATCTCCCGTTGCACCGAATATGACAATTACTGCTTTTGGTTGTTGGTTTGTTTTCACTAAAAGTACCTCACTTTATTCGAAGCTTTATTTTAGTACCCCGCATATTTCCTTCATTTTAAATCTAAAATTCAACGAAAGCAAACATTTAAGACCTTTTTTTGCAGAATGGCGCAAAAATATTTCTAGAACGAAAGGATTGCCCGAATCAGAGGCAAGATTCACATTTTACGCATGATCCTGTATTCTTGTAGGTAACTAGTTCTAGTAGGAGGAAGGAAATGTGGAATTACTTTTTTTAGGGACGGGAGCCGGAATTCCCGCTAAGTCGAGAAACGTGACGTCGATCGCATTAAAACTGCTTGAAGAAAGGCGATCTGTATGGCTGTTTGACTGCGGGGAAGCCACACAGCATCAAATTTTACATACATCGATTAAACCTCGAAAAATAGAAAAAATCTTCATTACTCACATGCACGGCGATCATGTATACGGTCTTCCAGGGCTTCTTGGCAGCCGTTCTTTTCAGGGCGGTGAGGACGAGCTGACGGTTTACGGACCGAAAGGCATCAAGGCGTTTATTGAAACAAGTCTTGCCGTCACGAAAACTCACCTAACATATCCGCTTGTGATACAAGAGATTGAAGAGGGAGCGGTATTTGAGGACGATCAGTTTATCGTCACAGCTGTATCCGCGATTCATGGTGTAGAGGCCTTCGGGTACCGCGTACAGGAAAAAGATGTGCCTGGTTCTTTAAAGGCGGCGTTATTAAAGGAAATGAATATTCCGCCGGGACCTGTATATTCGAAAATGAAAAAAGGTGAAACTGTGACACTTGAAGACGGACGCATCATAAACGGGAAGGATTTTCTGGAGCCTCCTAAAAAGGGGAGAGCTGTCGTGTTTTCCGGGGATACGAGAGTGAGCGATAAGATAAAAGAGCTTGCACGGGACTGTGATGTGCTTGTGCATGAAGCCACCTTTGCTAAGGATGATGTGAAGCTTGCTTTTGATTATTTTCACAGTACAACAGAACAAGCAGCTGTAATTGCCAAAGAAGCTGGGGCGAAGCAGCTCATTTTAACTCATATCAGCGCGAGATATCAGGGAGAGGCTTCTTTAGAGCTCCAAAAAGAAGCGGCAGCCGTTTTTCCGAACAGCATCACAGCGTATGATTTCTTAGAGGTTCAAGTTCCGAGAGGCTGAGAAAGAGATGGTGTTTGACAATCTGTTATTAAGTTGTATAATAAAACGTAACCATTTCGTTTTATAAGGAGATGTTAACATGAGAGTAAATGTTACTTTGGCTTGTACTGAAACAGGAGACAGAAACTACATCACAACCAAAAATAAACGCACAAATCCTGATCGTTTAGAGCTGAAAAAATACTCACCGCGGTTAAAGAAATATACCCTTCATCGTGAAACAAAATAACAAAAACCCCGGCTGCTTTAGCCGGGGTTTTTGTTTAATTGACTGCCTGGTATATCGGGGCGGCCTGCTGGCAGGCCGCGCACCAAACATCATAAATCGCCAGATGGACGATATGAGGTTCATCATGATGAATGTTATGTGAGCTGTTTTTAGCTTGTATCCAGCCGCTTTGATCGGATAGAGACAAAATGCTGCTATGCAGGTTTCTCCAGTCCTCTTCACCGGAGGCGAATTTCTCAGTGCGTTCACCTGATGACAGTACAATAAGCGGCATGTTCCCTAAATGGACTTGCTGCTGTTTGAACTGCCGCAGACTTTTCGAAAAGTCTGCATGTGTCTCCTCGAGCATCATCTGTTTTCTGTATGCTGTATGCATTTCTTCAGGAATAAATGTAAAGCCGCCATTGCCGTAATCTCCTAAAGCGGGATCAAGGAGCACCATGCCGATAATATCCTGTCGGTTTTTACAGGCCCATAAACTGCTGATAACCGATCCGTATGAATGTGAAACAGCCAGATAAGGGGGTCTTATACCTGCTGCCTTAAGCAAGCTTTCTAATTCTCTCACCTTTTGGTCGGCTGTTCGTTCTGCTTTGCTTTGTCCGCTTTTCCCAATGCCCGCTCTATCATATGTGAATATGCCAAATTCGTCATCAATGTCCGCTGTTAGTGGTTTCCACGTCTCTGAAGAAGTGCCGTAGCCGGCTTCAAAGACAATGGTTACACCGCTAAATCCTTTTCGGTGTTTTGTATGAAATTCACAACCGTCAACCGTATAGGTCCTTTCGATCCATGCTGCATTCATTGGAGTCATCTCCTCTAATTGGTTCTACTAGGGAGACGGAGAACGTCAGCTGATCGTTTCTCCAAAAATAAAAAAAGAGATATCCGGCGGCGGAGCCGCGGATATCTCGGGTCAAGATTACCAGCCTCTTTCGTATTGAACAGGGGCTTGAATGTCTGTATTCAGCTGTTTTGCGGCAGTTCTTGCAAAGTAAGGATCGCGTAATAGCTCTCTGCCGATAAAGATGAGGTCTGCACGGTTATTTTGAAGAATTTCTTCAGCCATTGAACCATTTGTAATCATCCCGACAGCTCCAGTCGCCATGTCAGCCAGTTCGCGGATTTTCTCGGCGAAGCTGACCTGATAGCCAGGGAATACGTTAATGTCTGCCTGAACAAGGGCACCTGAGCTGCAGTCAATTAAGTCAACGCCCTGCTCCTTCATCCATTTTGCAAAACCGATATGATCAGCGATGTCTAAGCCTTTGTCTGTATAGTCAGAAGCCGATACACGGACAAATAAAGGACCGTCCCACACTTGTTTGACTTCATCAATGATTTCTCTTAAGAAACGGTAGCGGTTTTCTGGTGAGCCGCCGTATTCATCTGTGCGATGGTTAGAAAGCGGAGATAAAAATTCATGAATTAAGTAACCGTGTGCTGCATGGATCTCAATCACATCAAAACCTGCTTCTTTTGCACGGGCAGCCGCTTGTTTGAACTCCTGCACGGTTTCTTTCACTTTTTCAGTTGTCATTTCAACCGGCGTGCTTGATTGCTCGTCAAACGCGATCGCAGACGGAGCGAAAATATCTCCTTCAAGCTCTGCTTTACGTCCTGCGTGGGCAAGCTGAATTCCGATTTTTGAGCCTTGCGCTTTTACCTGCTCAGTCAGCTTTGCGAAACCTTCGATATGCTCGTCGCTCCATATCCCTAAATCTTGGTCTGTGATTCGTCCTTGAGGATTTACCGCTGATGCTTCCACAATAATCAATCCGACCTGGCCGACTGCGCGCGTTATGTAGTGAGCCATGTGGAACGGCTGTAATTTTCCGTCCTTTTCGTGAGAAGAGTACATGCACATTGGTGACATCACAATGCGGTTTTTTAATGTTACATCTTTAATTGTAATAGGTGTGAATAATTTTCTGGCCATTTCTTTCGCCTCCCGTAAGGTTTTTAGAGATTGATTATAACAAGTCATTTCTTTCACGTCATATAAACTGCTCAAACGATCCGAATTTGTCAAATACTTCTGTATAATAGACAGGGAATCATTTTATTTTTTAGGGTCGAAGCGTTTTTATACATAGGAGGTCGGAAATGATGAATTGGCAGACTAAGGATGATTTGCTTACCCTTTTAACTTCTCTTGTCCAGTACGAAAGTGTCACCGGTTCAAAAGGGGAGGCCGCACTTGTAGAATATCTTTATTATCTTTTAAAGGACAAGCCTTATTTTCAAAATAACCCTGATCATGTAACACTCCATCCGATGGAAGACGGCAGAACGTTTTTGACAGCGCTTGTCAAAAAGAAAGATGTCAAACAGACGGTGCTCTTGCTGAGTCATTTTGACGTCGTGGACATAGAGGACTACGGAGAATTCAAACATATGGCTTGTAAGCCGGCTGAGCTTTTGAACTCCTTTTTAGAGAAAAAAGAGTTGCTTCCTAAACGTGTGAGAACAGACGCGGAAAGCGGCGACTGGCTGTTCGGGAGAGGCACGATGGATATGAAAGCGGGGCTGGCTGTTCAGCTGTCGATGCTTGAGCGGGCAATGAATGGTCATTTTGATGGGAATGTGCTTTTGATTACGGTTCCTGACGAGGAAGTGAACTCAAGGGGAATGATCGAAGCCGTTCCTGCGCTGAAAGAAATGGAGAAAAAATATCATCTTACATACACTGCTTGTTTGAATAGCGAACCGATGTTTGAAAAGTTTCCGGGCGACCAGCAGCAATATGTGTATTCAGGAAGCATCGGCAAGGTTCTCGCAGGGTTTTTCTGCAAAGGGATAGAGACGCATGTTGGAGAGCCGTTTTCCGGTTTAAATGCAAATTTAATGGTTTCTGAGATCAACCGTTTGCTGGAACTGAACGTGAATTACTGCGAAATGGCTGACGGGGAAGTCACCCCGCCGCCGGTAAACTTAATGCAAAAGGACTTGAAGGAGGCATATTCCGTCCAAACACCGCATACGGCCGTTACGTTATTTAATGTACTGACAATGAAGCGCTCCGCGAGTGAGCTGCATAACATGCTGCGGAAAACCGCAGAGCAGGCGGCAGAGAAGATTTCAAACCATATTCAGCAGAAAACACGTGATTTCCAGAAGTTTGAGCCATTTTATCCAATTGAACGAACTGTCTCTGTTTTTACATTTGATGAGCTGCTTGCATGTGCGAAAAGGCGTGTCGGAAGCTCGGAAACAGAACGGGTGCTGAATTTCACTTATGCAAACAGGGGAGATCTTGGAGACAGGGATTTTTCGACTAGAATTGTATCTGAGCTCGCAGCGCTGTGTAAGGAAGATGCGCCGCTCATCGTTCTCTTTTACAGCCCTCCATTTTATCCCGCAGTGTCATCAAAGAACGATCAGGTAATCAAGAATACTGCTGGCAAGCTCATTCAATATGCAGCTGACAGGTACGGCATTGCTTTACGGGAGGTTCAGTATTTCCCAGGACTCTCGGATTTGAGCTATCTTCAGCTGGAAAAACAGGAGGTTGGTGCATACACAAGCAATATGCCGCTCTTTAACAGAGGATATTCACTTCCCAGCAGTAAAGACAAGGCGCTGTATGTCCCGGTATTAAATGTCGGCCCGGCTGGAAAAGACCCGCACAAATGGACAGAAAGACTGTATGTGCCTTATTCCTTTGAGGTGCTTCCCGACTTGCTTTCCTTTACAATCTCTGCATTATTAAAACAATCAGAAGCTGCCAGCCAGCCTTAAGATAAAAGAAGACAGAAAGCGCTTTGCCTTCTGTCTTGTGTTTTTTTCTATAAATGCTTCTTTAAGGCGGCTCCGGCAAATTGCTCTTTGATTTCAGCGCTTCGTTTGGCTGTTTCTTCAATACAATGAATGATCGCTTCTTCAAAGCGGGCTTCCGTTAAAGCGCGAAGGCCTGCCTCTGTTGTTCCCCCTGGGCTCGTAATCTCCCTGCGCAGCTGTGCGGGCTGTTTTCCGCTTTGACGAAGCATGTCTGTTGCGCCTGCCATTGTCTGCAGGATCAATTTTTTAGCCGTTTCCTCCTCTAAACCGACCGTTTGCGCCGCTTTTTCCATCGCTTCGATATAGCGATACAGGTAAGCGGGACCGCTGCCTGCTATCGCGGTAACGGCATCAAGGTGCTGCTCCTCAACCAATGTGGCGTCACCGATTGTTTCTAGCAATGCTGTAGCCGCCGTGATATCGTCTTGGCTTGCTTCAGCGCTTACGGAAAATCCGGTTGCTGATTTTCTGATGGCAGCTGAAGTATTCGGCATCACCCGTATGACAGCAAGCTTTCTGCCGAAATAATGCTGAATGGTTTCGATGGTAAGGCCTGCAAGCACAGAAATGACAAGCTGATCCTTCATGTAAGAACGAATGCTGTCAATGCTCTCTGCCGCATCCTTAGGCTTAAAAGCGAGAACGACGATATCTGTTTGTGTGAAAAACTCGCTCTTATCCCTGCATGGACGCACGCCGTACATTTCCTTTAATTCATTGAGTCTCTCTTCGTTTGACCTGTTTGTGATATAAATATTTTCAGGTTTTGTAATGCCGCTTTGCAAAAAGCCGTTGATCATTGCTTCAGCCATGGACCCGGCGCCGACAAATCCTATCTTTTTCATGGATATCCTCCTTCTATCAGAACAACAAAAAACCTTTTCATCACGTAAAGGACGAAAAGGTTCGCGGTACCACCCTCATTAGCACAACTTGTGCTCAGCTCAAATCCCGTAACGCGGGAAACGTTTAGGTTTTCCTAACCGCGACTTGAGGGCAGGTTCTACAAACAAGCGGGCCGCGATACCTTTCAGCCTGGGGATATCGCTCTCTCTGGCCATTGCCTGTATACTATTCCTCGTCATAGCGTTCCAATGGTTCTCATTTTAGTTGTTGTTCATTATGCAATGGGGGATAAGCTAATGTCAATAGCTTTTTCAAAAAGGGACATTCTCATACGGCAATAATGACACAGGACCGGGAAAAAGCTAAAATATGAGTAATGAATGAAGACAAGGAGCAAAAGAATGACAACTGCAGATATCATTCCGATTCGCGTCCCGACACCGTTTGCCGTCGGTGATGTCATCGTTTACTTAGTAAAAGGTGACGCGCTGACACTGATCGATGCCGGACCGAACACTAAAGAAGCAGCTGAAGTCCTAAAAGAGCAGCTTGCTAGTATACATATAGAAATGTCAGATATTGAGCAGATCGTGCTGACTCACCATCACGCGGATCATGCGGGGTTGCTTGATGTTTTTTCTGATGATATTAAAGTGATTGGACATCCGTTTAACGAACCATATATCAGTAGAGACAAGGCATTTATGGAGTGGCAAAAACATTTTTTTCAAAAGCTGCTGCCTGAGTTAGGCGTTCCATTTGATGATGTGAAAGCAGAAAAGCTCATCCGGTCGGCGTACGCATTTTCCTGTACAAGATCCTTGACCCAAACGGTTACGGAAGGGATGAAAATTGACGGGATGGGTGACTGGACTGTTCTGGAAATGCCCGGACATGCAGAGTCGCATATTGTTCTCTTTCATGAAAAGACCGGAAGAATGCTTGGCGGTGATTTGCTGCTGGCGAACAGCTCGTCTAACCCGATTCTTGAAGCGCCAAAAACGGGAGAAAAAAGATCGGAGCCTTTACTGGATTATCAGCGGTCGTTGCGGAGGCTGTCTGAACTTGCGCCGAACACAGTGTTTCCCGGTCATGGCGAGACGATTGGCAATGTACGAGCACTGATCAAGAAGCGGTTTGACAAGCAGAGCAGCCGAACCGAGGATGTGCGTCATATGCTGTCGGAAAAACCGCTTACCGCTTTTCAGGTCTGTCAGCAGCTCTTTCCTGCCGTTTATGAAAAAGAGTTGTTTTTAACGATGTCAGAAACGGTTGGGCATCTTGATATATTGGCAGCCGAAGCAGGCATCACGTCATATTGGAATGGAAAAACCGCATACTTTAGAGCAATAGAGAGGTGAACAGGGTGAAAAATATAGCTGGCAAGCGTATTTGGATTACAGGTGCTTCAGGAGGGCTTGGTGAAAGAATCGCTTATTTATGTGCGGCTGAAGGAGCCCATGTTTTGCTGTCGGCAAGACGTGAGGATCGTTTGAAGGAAATCAAAAGAAAAATGACCGAGGAATGGAGCGGACAATGTGATATTTTCCCTCTGGATGTCTCCCGTCTTGAAGATATCACCCTCGTCCGTGATCAGATCGGTCCGGTTGATGTGCTGATCAATAATGCAGGCTTCGGTATTTTTGAAACGGTTTTAGACTCTACACTTGATGAGATGAAATCAATGTTTGATGTCAATGTTTTCGGTCTGATCGCCTGTACAAAAGCTGTTCTTCCGCATATGCTTGAGCAAAAAAGCGGCCATATCATCAATATTGCCTCTCAAGCAGGGAAAATTGCCACGCCGAAATCCAGCCTTTATTCAGCGACAAAACACGCTGTGCTCGGCTATTCAAACGCTTTGCGTATGGAGCTGGCGGGCACGGGCGTCCATGTGACGACAGTCAATCCAGGGCCGATTCAGACTGACTTTTTTTCTATTGCTGATAAAGGCGGAGACTATGCCAAAAATGTCGAACGCTGGATGCTTGACCCAGATGATGTGGCAGCACAAATCGCGTCTGCCATTATGACGAACAAACGTGAAATCAACCTTCCTCGTTTGATGAATGCCGGCACAAAGCTATATCAGCTGTTTCCAGCCCTTGTGGAAAAGCTGGCTGGACGGGTGTTCATGAAAAAATAAGCATGGAACTGCCTGTGTGAGGCGCCTTTTGGTGTGTTTGCAGGCAGTTTTTTATAAAGATATACATTTGTTACAGGAAGGAGAAATGGCTGATGTCGATAAATCAAGAAACTTTGCGTAATCTGATAAAAGATCCATTTATTCAGAAATTGATTGATGCACGACCGGTATTCTGGGCTAATCCCGGCAAGAAAGAGGGGATGGTTCTACAAGCGGCTGAGTGGGAAAGCGAGATAGCCGAGGCGGACAAAAGACTTCGGCGGTTTGCTCCTTATATTGCCGAGGCGTTTCCGGAAACAAAAGCTGCCGAAGGGATGATTGAATCGCCGCTTTTTGAAATACGCCATATGAAAAAGAAGCTGGAGGAAGTGTATGGCGCAACGTTTCCGGGGAGATGGCTTTTAAAGTGCGATCATGAGCTTCCGATTTCGGGATCGATTAAAGCACGCGGCGGTATTTATGAAGTGCTGAAACATGCGGAGGAGCTTGCGCTTCAAGAAGGAATGCTTAAGGAAACAGATGATTACCGCATCTTGCACGAAGAGCGGTTCACTTCATTTTTCTCACGCTATTCCATTGCTGTCGGCTCAACAGGCAATCTTGGTTTAAGCATCGGCATCATTGGCGCCAAACTAGGTTTTCGAGTGATGGTGCATATGTCCTCCGACGCTAAACAGTGGAAGAAGGATTTACTTCGCAAAAAGGGTGTCACCGTAATCGAGTACGAATCAGATTACAGTGAAGCGGTTAAGGAAGGACGGCGGCAGGCGGAACAAGATCCATTCTGTTATTTTATTGATGATGAACATTCCCGCCAGCTGTTCCTAGGTTATGCGGTAGCGGCCAGTCGTTTAAAAACACAGCTCAGCTTAATGGATATCGAGCCTGGTCCTGAAACACCGCTGTTTGTGTATTTGCCTTGCGGAGTCGGCGGAGGGCCGGGCGGTGTGGCATTTGGACTGAAGCTATTATACGGAAACCATGTCCATGTATTTTTCGGGGAGCCTACCCATTCACCGTCTATGCTCTTAGGTCTATATTCCGGCCTGCATGACCAGATCTCTGTGCAGGATATCGGCTTGGATAATGTAACGGCTGCTGACGGGCTTGCCGTAGGGCGTCCGTCAGGATTTGTCGGCAATCTGATAGAACCTTTGCTGAGCGGCTGTTATACAATTGAAGACGAAACGCTGTATACCTTGCTTCATTTGCTGGCTTTATCTGAAAATAAGCATTTAGAGCCGTCTGCGCTTGCCGGCATGTTCGGGCCTGTTCAGCTGTTTTTATCGGAAACCGGGAAACACGACATGTCTGAAAATGATCTGCGTCTCAGCATGAAAAATGCCGTACATGTTGTCTGGGGAACGGGAGGCAGTATGGTTCCGAAAGAAGAAATGGCTGCATATAACCGAATCGGTGCTGACTTGTTAAAAAGTAAATTGAAAAAATAAGCAGACAGTAGGAATGTTTTCCGTTACAATCTTTGTAAGCGTTTGTTTAAAGCTACAGAGAGTCAGGTGTAAACAGTGAAAAATAAAGAGCTTAATTTACATACTTTATATACACAGCACAGCCGGCAGTCTTGGTCAGGATTTGGGGGCCATTTGTCGATTGCTGTTTCTGAAGAAGAGGCAAAAGCTGTTGAAGGGCTGAATGATCATCTATCCGTAGAGGAAGTGGAGACGATCTATATTCCGCTTGTTCGCCTGCTTCATTTGCATGTCAAGTCCGCTGCCGAACGAAATAAACATGTGAATGTTTTTTTGAAGCACCCTCATTCAGCCAAAATTCCGTTTATCATCGGCATTGCCGGCAGTGTCGCAGTCGGAAAAAGCACGACAGCGCGGATTTTGCAGAAGCTGCTTTCGCGTTTGCCGGATCGCCCCAAGGTCAGCCTGATCACGACAGACGGCTTTTTATTTCCTACAGCTGAGCTGAAGAAGAAAAACTTGCTGTCAAGAAAAGGATTTCCTGAAAGCTATGATGTGAAAGCGCTCCTCGAATTTTTGAATGACGTAAAGTCAGGAAAAGAAAGAGTGAAGGCCCCGGTATATTCTCATTTAACCTATGACCGCGAGGAAGGTGTGTTTGAGGTTGTAGAACAGGCTGATATCGTGATCATCGAAGGGATTAATGTTCTTCAATCACCGACCTTGGAAGATGACCGGGAAAATCCACGCATCTTTGTTTCCGATTTCTTTGATTTTTCAATTTACGTCGATGCGGACGAAAGCCGGATTCTTACCTGGTATTTAGAGCGTTTCCGCCTTCTTCGGGAAACAGCCTTTCAAAATCCGGACTCGTATTTTCATAAGTTTAAAGACCTGTCTGACCAGGAGGCTGACGAGATGGCAACCTCGATTTGGGAGAGTGTCAACCGCCCTAATTTATATGAAAATATTTTGCCGACTAAATTCAGGTCAGATTTAATATTGCGAAAGGGAGACCGGCATAAGGTAGAAGAAGTGTTAGTGAGAAGGGTGTGACCATTATGCACCATATTGAACTGTATGTCTCCGGTTTGGAAGCGGCTATAAAGAGTTTCAAAAATGGAGTTCCGGCATCAGCTGGAAGAATGATCACTTTTACCTTGTGATTGTTCAGGCAAAAGAAGAATGTCTAGAGCCGAAATATCACAGGTGCCGTGTCGGGCTGAACCATCTCGCGTTTCATGCTGAATCCAAGCTTCAAGTCGACCTGATGACTGAAAAATTCATGGCGAAAGGCTATCGTGTGCTGTACCGAGACCGGCATCCTTTTGCCGGAGGAGACGGGCATTATGCAGTCTATTGTGAGGACCCTGACCGGATCAAGGTAGAGCTCGTTGCCCCAAGCGGTTAATCGTTTTGGTCTTCGGACATGCTGTTAAGCTTTTTTTCGATTCGGTCCAGCTGTGCTTTACGGTTTTTCGCATATGTAGAGCCGATCACAGCCGCCGAGATAACAGCGGCAAACATGAAAAATACGATCAGCTGAAACATGATATCACCTATATTCATATTTCATCACCTCGTTTTTGCGGGAGAGAGCGATTCTCTCCCGTCTTCTTGTGTTAAAGCGGCTTCCCCAGTCCGGGTTGCTGCTCAGTGATTCCCGCTTTCATCCTCCGATAGGCAAACACTAAAAACGGCAGGCCAAGCAGGGTGATGCCGCTAAGGACAGAAAAAATGGAACTTGGATGCCCGGCACCAAATGCATCTATACATAAGCCGCCGGCCCAAGGGCCAATCACATTCCCAAACTGCGAAAAGCCGATCGCTCCGAAATACGTTCCTTTTAATCCGGGTTTTGCAATCTGGTCTACAAACAAATCCATCATACAGAATAAGAGCACTTCTCCAATTGTAAATGCAACCACAATGATAACAAGTGAAGAAACCCCGTGTGACATGGTAAGGATCATCATGCTGGCGCTGATCATGATATTGCCGAGCATCAGGGAGCAAAGCGGCGAAAACCGTTTACCAAGGTGGACGATGGGAAACTGTGTTGCCAAAACAACAATTGCGTTTAATGTCAGCATCAAGCCGTACAATTTTGTCCCATTTTCGATAAAGGGATTCTGCGCCATATATTGCGGAAATGTAGAGCTGAACTGCGAATAGCCGAAGATGCATAGTGTAATGCCGATAAGAGCAACTGTAAAAAGACGGTCCTTTTGCGTTACCATAAACGCTTCCCGAACGTTCAGATTTCTGGATTGTTCTAATGTCGCGGGTGGATGCTTTTTAAATTGGATGGCAAGGATGACACCGTACATCCCATAAATCACCGCGGGCACCAAAAAAGGAGCGGTAGATTGTGATGAACCAAAGTACAGACCGAGCACAGGGCCGAAGACAACGCCGATATTAATGGCTGCATACCGTAAATTAAAAACCAGCAATCTTGTTTTTTCTTCTGTCATATCTGACAGCAAAGCTTTTGAAGCAGGTTCAAACAGTGATTTACAAAGTCCGTTTAACGCATTTACCACAAAAAATACCCAGAGGTGAGAAGCGGCCGCAAACCCTGCAAACACCAGCATCCAGCCGAAAATGGATACAAGCATCATGTTCTTTCTGCCGAATTTGTCCGAGATATATCCGCCATAAAAGCTTGCAATGATCCCGACTGATGAGCTCGCCGCAATGACAAGCCCCGCGTAGGACGCTGATGCGCCTTGGACAGCTGTTAAATAAATCGCTAAAAACGGAATGCTCATCGATGTTGCCATCCTGCCAAAAATGGTTCCGATAATAATTGTCCAGCTGATTGGGTGGATATCTTTCCATGTCTTCATGTCTATTGTTCTCTCCTGTTAGTAAGATCTTTTTCTATCATACATGAAAAAATTTCCTTATCCAACGGCGGATTAAATATTTTTACTTACCGGTTTATATGGGATTGTATTACACTATGTGTGCGCAGGATGACCTTTGTTTTTGAATGGTTCATGTTTCACGTTGACGGTGGCGTTTACGCCGTTGAAGCGGAGGTTGAAGTATGCGGATTTTTTGTCCGGCGCTTATATCATGAAAGTGCAATTCTCATTGAGCAGAAATGCCCGGGCAGTTTAAAGACATCAGGAAGGCGGGAGAAGCAAACGGATTTCCGTTTAAAGACGTTGACCCATCAGGCTCTAGCTCATATCGTCGGGTTCCTGAAATGCTGAGTGAGTAAAGTTTATTGATGGGCTTGAGCGTCCTTACATGAGAAGGGGCGCTTCCCGTCAATATCAGCCGCGTCCCTTCTGGCCATACGAAAACAGATATACGAAATCTCTCCAACAATGAAGGTGCATGACACTAAGAAAACAGCCCTTGGTTTGTGACGTAGTCATAAATGATATCCTCTATATGCGCATGCAGGTCCTCGTCTGGATCTTCATTTTGTCTTTCCTCTAAAGCAGCTTTCAGGCTTTGTTTTTCATACGGGCTTAACGGATCAACGGCGACATTTCGGCCGTATTGGCGCAATGCCTGTCCCAGCATTTTTTCGACAAATTTCTCCATTTTGACTCTCCTATCTTTATGGTTCGCTTTCATTCTACTAAATGTTTTCCTTCTCTCAAACCCTTGCATCATATTTTCTGTCAGACAAGAATCATTTACCAGTATAAATCGAACAAATTTTCGCATATAATAGTGAAAGCGAACATAAGTTCTTTTTAGAGGTGTGTATGATGAAAGAAAAAGTGATTTTTCTCGTTGACATGCAATCGTTTTATGCATCTGTAGAGAAAGCGGAAAATCCACATTTGAAAAATCAGCCGGTGATTGTTTCGGGTGATCCGGAAAGGCGGGGCGGAGTTGTATTGGCTGCATGCCCGCTGGCGAAACGAAAAGGGGTAGCCAATGCCTCACGCCTGTGGGAAGCGCAGGAAAAGTGCCCTGAAGCTGTTGTGCTCCGGCCTCGTATGCAGCGGTATATTGATGTATCGCTGCAAATCACCGCCATTTTAGAGGAATATACAGATCTTGTGGAGCCCTATTCCATTGACGAGCAGTTCATGGATATCACAGGCAGCCAGAAGCTGTTTGGGGCGCCCGAGGAAATTGCTAAAAGCATTCAGGACAGAATCATGCGGGAAGTCGGCATTTATGCCCGGGTCGGAATCGGCCCTAATAAAGCGCTTGCCAAAATCGCGTGTGACAATTTTGCCAAAAAGAATAAGAACGGTATTTTCACGTTAACGAAAGAAAATATGAAAACCGAGATGTGGCCGCTTCCGGTGGGGAGTATGTTTGGCGTCGGGAGCCGGATGAAACATCATTTAAATCGAATGGGCATCAGCACGATCGGCGGGCTTGCGGTTTTTCCGCTCGAGCTGTTAAAAAAGAAATGGGGCATTAACGGACACGTGCTGTGGATGACGGCGAACGGAATCGACTATTCTCCTGTGTCAACGGCATCGCTGGACGGACAAAAAGCGATTGGCCACGGAATGACACTCCCGAAAGACTATGAACACTTTGACAAAGAAATAAAGGTCGTTCTGCTGGAGCTGAGTGAAGAGGTATGCAGGCGAAGCCGAAACGCCGGGATGATGGGGCAGACGGTTTCGGTGAGCTGCAGGGGGGCTGACTTTGATTTGCCGACCGGCTTCAACCGGCAAGTGAAGCTGGCGGAACCGACCAATTCTACGCAGGATGTGTACCAGGCTGTATGCAGACTGTTTCTCAAGTTTTGGGACGGGAAGCCTGTCCGCCGCCTCGGGGTCAATCTCTCTCAGCTCTCATCTGATGAAGTATGGCAGCTTAATTTATTTCAGGATTATGCAAAGAAGATGAGCCTCGGCTATGTGATGGACGGGATTAAAAACCGGTTCGGCGACACGGCGATCATCAGGGCGGCCTCACTGACAGCGGCAGGCCAGGCGTTTGAACGTGCGGCTAAAATAGGAGGGCATTATAAATGAATGAGCATTTAAAAAGAGGCAATCTGCTGTGGGAAGGAAGCCGAATGTTTCTGCCTGAACATAAACAAAGCCTGCTTGAGAGAAAACACCATAAACAGAAGCTGCAAAGGCCAATCCTTGATTCGGATAAGCTGGCGGAGATGAACCAAACGCTTTGCATGGCAATGGAATTTGCTCAGGATATTACTGTCAGCTGCTTTCAAGATGGCGAAATTGTCACCTGCAGCGGGAAAATCTGCCGCTATGAGGAATTTGAAAAAACAGTGTGGATAAAAGGGGACGCCGGCAAGCTCTGTAAGCTGAGACTTGATCAGGTGCTTGATATTTTTCTGTAAATGTCCCCCCTCCTGGAGGGGGAGAACTAGATGTGAAAATAGCAAACATTGTTCCGTCAGCAGTCTGGAAACGTATGATACAGAAAAGAAGGCATTTACAATTCCAGTCAGGCAAAATATAATTTTTATATTGTGAGAAAAAAGAGACATTCGTTTTGCCAGACGGAGGGAGATCAAATCGTAATGGATATTCGAACAATCACGTCTTCAGATTATGAAATGGTAACGTCTGTAATGAATGAATGGTGGGGCGGCAGGCAGCTGAAAGAAAAGCTCCCGCGATTATTTTTTGAACATTTTCAGGACACCAGCTTTATCACACATGAACATAACAGCATGACTGGATTTTTAATCGGATTTCAATCGCAATCAGATCCTGTAACGGCATACATCCATTTTTCCGGTGTGCATCCGGATTTCAGAAAAATGCAAATTGGAAAACAATTATACGAGGTGTTTATTGAAACAGTTAAGAAAAGGGGATGCACCCGGGTAAAGTGCGTGACGTCCCCGGTAAATAAGGTGTCAATCGCGTATCATACAAGACTGGGATTTGAAATTGAAAAAGGCAGCAAAACAGTGAATGGCATCTCAGTATTTGCAAATTACGATGGACCGGGCCAGGACAGGGTTCTTTTTGTGAAAAACATATGAGGAGGAACCGCTATGGATTTTTTAACAAAAACACCTGAGCCTCCTTATTATGCTGTTATCTTTTCTTCTGTCAAAAGTGAAAATGACGAAGCTTATGGAGAAACAGCAGAGCGGATGGTTTCGCTTGCGGCGAGCCAGCCCGGATTTTTAGGTGTGGAAAGCGTTCGCGGAGCGGATGGAACCGGCATCACAGTTTCCTATTGGGAGAGTATGGACGCAATCAATCATTGGAAGCATCACACCGAACATCAGGCAGCGAAAGAGAAAGGAAAAAGCGTATGGTATGAATCGTATGCGGTCCGCATCGCCAAAGTCGAGAAGCAGCGGCTGTTTTCAGGAGAAAACAAATGATTGCATTTCTTCAGCATAAGGAGGAGGCTGTATCGCGTGAGATTATTGACGTTCAAAAGCCAGCTTATGTAAAAGAAGCGGAGCTTATCGGTTTTGACGGAATCCCTGCTTTACACGAAAAAGCTGAGGATATCAGAGCCTCCCAGGAGCGATTTGCGGGATTCCGGGAAGACGGGAAACTGCTCGGTGTCATTTCATACGAGAAGTTTATGCATGAGCTGACCATTTGCAGGCTTGTTGTGCATCCCGATGGCTTCAGAAAAGGCATCGGACGAGCACTCGTGCAATTTGTTATTGATCAGAACGAAGACGCTGAGAAAATCGAGGTAGTAACAGCCGAGAAAAACAACCCGGCCGTGTCGCTGTATACGCAGGCAGGGTTTGTAAAGACGAAAACCGTCAAAGCGTCAGAGGGGCTTTTTCTGTCAGTCTTTCATCTCTATCCGAAAAGAAAGGTTGAAGTCGTTCACTACAATGAAGAATGGGCAAGGCTGTTCAGAGAGGAAAAAGATCGTCTGAAGCTTGTGCTCGGCCCGGAGATTATTGACGTGCATCATGTCGGAAGCACATCGATACCAAATATGGCGGCAAAGCCGGTCATTGATATCCTGATTGCAGTAAAGGATATCGCGGCCGTGAACCAATATGATTCGAAAATGGCGGAGCTCGGCTATATGCCGAAAGGAGAAAACGGCATGATTGGCAGACGCTATTTTCAAAAGGGCGGAAATAAGCGTACTCATCATGTTCATATTTATGAGGGAGGGCATCCTGCTATTGAACGGCATTTGGTGTTCAGAGATTATCTCACAGCTCATCCGGAGATAGCGAATGAATACGCCGCGCTCAAAAAACAGCTGGCGGCCCAGTACCCGGACAATATCAAGCAGTACATACAGGGAAAAACCGATTGGATCAAGGCTGCAGAAGAAAAAGCGAAGCGGTGGAAAAAAGGCAGAAACAATGCGAACGGACGCGTGGTGTGCTACAATAGCGAAAATGAAAAAAACGGGGGTTTCACCTTATGAACATTCATGTGACAGATGCAGCAAAACAGGCACTGCAGCAGGCGCTTGACGCCAACCCGGGGAAAAAGGCACAGCTCCGTTATGACGCTGAAGGATGCGGCTGCGCAGTAAGCGGTGTACCGACCATCTGGGTGACAGAGGAATTAGCGGGACAGTGTGAGCAGCTGGAAACGAACGGCATTCCGCTATATATCCAGTCGTCGCAAAAAGTGTTTTTTGACGATCAAATGACAATCGATTACAATGAAAAAGCCAAAACGCTGGCGCTGAAAAGTCCGGCTCAAATGCTCAGTCCAAGAATGAGCATATTAGTAAAGTAGGGAGACACGAAACGTGGAACAAAAGCTGAAGTCAATTAAGAATACAGCACAGAATAAAACGTGGGTATCCTTTCTGAACAAAAACCATCCCTACACACTGCTGCATTGGTCAATCGGAGGAGCGCAATCCGTCGAGAAGGATGTTTGGCTTTTGCAGGATGAAATGACATTTGAAGCGCAGGAGTTTACTACGATAGACCTTGCGATTGAATGGATCAGTGAACATATGGATGGCATCACCGACGTTTTATGATGGAAAAGCGAAAGGCCGAAAGGGGCCTTTCGCTTTTTACGTTATTTTGTCTAAAAAGGCTTGCACGGTTTTTCGATACGTGTCCCGGTTTTTTGTATACGACATGGCGTGTTCTCCAGCTTCAGCAATATAGAGTTCCTTTGGACCGGGCTTTTTTTTATAAAGCCGCTCGGTTGCAGAAACAGGAATATAATCATCGTGCCTGCTGTGAATAAAGAGGACCGGCTTTTCGATCGTTTCGATGACGGCAAGCGGAGATACATCGCGTGCGCGGTAGCCGTCCCTGAACCGTAAAAAGGAGTCGGCAATGGGAAGAATCGGCCAGGAAGGCAGCCGGTATTCCGCTTTCAGACGATACGCAAGCTGTTCCTCGAAGCTTGCAAACGGGCAATCGGCAATATAAAAATCAGCGCCATCGTCAGGATGTGCGCCTGCATACAACAGAGCAGTCACTGCTCCCATTGATTCACCATGAACTCCAACCAATCCGCGGTTACCGGTTTTGTCTTTGACCCATTTGACGACCTCGTGTAAATCATCCTTTTCATAAAAACCATAGCTTGTAGTCTTTCCGCCGCTCTGTCCATGCCGGCGATGATCGTAAATCAGCACATTCCAGCCGAGATCAAGAAATAAATCCATATATTTGAGAGAATTCAATACATTCACGGTCACACCGTGGCAGATGATCATTGTATTTGATGTATCGTGCGGTGCAGCATAGTAGCCTTTTATATCATATCCGTAAGCCGATGGAATCACAAAAGCCGTTTTCTCCATGCGTTCAAACGATTCAAATACATCATGCCCGTCATCTGTTTCTCTTTTCATAATCTCATCGTCGGTTTTTTTCTTTATGAACATAATGATATTTGTGAAACAAATACCGATAGCAGCTACAGCTGCCAAGACAGCGCCGACGGCTAAAAGGAATCTTTTCAAAAGACACAGCACCTTTCAACTCTATTATGGATAACCTTCTAACACCATTATACCTAAACGCTGCTGAGCCGGCAGAAAAATATGACAGCGTTTTTCCGAAGAGAGTCTGCTTGTTCAGCCTGAATCTCCATGATAAACTGGCTTCAAAACAAAAACACGGGGGAAGCGAGCATGAAAAAACAAAAATCCGCTGACAAACACCAATTAAAAGACGACCTTCAATCCGATATAAAAGAAAAGCTGATGCAGATGAAAAGCCAATTGAAGGAAGAGGATCAGGAGAGACAGAAAAGAGAAAAAGCAGAACAGATCAGAAAGAAAAAGGAGATCGAAAAAAATAAAACCTTCGAAGAGCTCCTAAATGAAAGTCCGTTGGATTGGCATCAATATAAATAAACCAGCACCTGTACAGGTACTGGTTTTTCTGTTAAGAGCGGTGCGCTTCGTAAACGTCTTGTTCCGTATGAGATTGGAGCGCTTTGATTTCCTCTTCACTTAAACGCCGTGCGTTTGCAGCATGAACGTTTTCCCGTAACTGCTCAATCTTACTGGCGCCTGTAATCACTGAGGCGACAGCAGGCTGTGCTAACAGATACTGCAGCGACTTTTCTATCATAGACAGATCTGGCGCGACATTCTCCATCGCTTTGCGGGCATTTGTCAGTGTCTCGAATGAATAGGATAAGTACCCGTTTTGTTTGATACTGTCAGCCGCTTGTTCAAGCGGTTTCTCAGTCAGCAGCCCTTTAGCGACCGGGCCCCTGGCAACGACACTGATCTGATGTTCCTCTAAAAGCGGGAGCCATTCCTCCGGCCGTCTGTCAAACAGGCTGAATTGCATCATAATGCTGACGATGTTTGACTTTTTTATATATTCTTTAATGACGTTCGGGCGAATAGAAGAAATTCCATAATAACGAATGACACCTTCTTGTTTTAATTCTTCAAATGCTTCAATCGTTTCATCAATGTTATCTTCTATTGTGCCGCCGTGAAGCTGATACAGGTCGATATAATCCGTTTTCAGACGTGTCAAGCTCTTTTTCACAGCTTCTTTTATGTAAGCTTTTGAAGGGTCCCAATACCAGCCTTCACTTTCGTCACTCCAGCGGTTTCCCGCTTTCGTTGCCAAAATAATATCCTGGCGTCTGTTTTGAATCGCTTCGCCGACGATTTCTTCATTGCGGCCGCGGTCATACAAATCAGCTGTGTCGAGATAGTTGATGCCAAGCTCAATGGCTTCATCAAGGATCGACAGCGCTTTATTTTTTTCGGTTCCAAGGGACATACAGCCAAGTCCGACTTCGCTTATTTCTAAATCAGATGAACCTAGTTTGCGCTTTCTCATGTGCACACTCCTTTTTTTAGGCTTTGTAATGACCGTAATATAAAGGAGCGGAGTTTTCAACTTTTACGGCTCGGAAACCCAATCTTTCACATACCGGAATGTGCGCCCGTATTCCTTGAGCTTCGCCCGCACCTCCCACGCTTTTCCCACTAAAACGACGCCCTTTTGCATACGGTACACTTTCATAAAGAAGCCCCCTTTTCTCTAGTATGATAAAATGTATGGGGCATGATATAGAGACAGAACGGGAGATGAAGAAATGAAACACTTAGAAGAAAAAACAATTGCTAAAGAACAGATTTTTTCGGGTAAAGTTATTGATCTTTATGTAGAGGACGTCGAGCTCCCAAACGGAAAAACGAGTAAACGCGAAATTGTAAAACACCCGGGTGCGGTAGCGGTGCTGGCTGTCACAGACGAAGGGAAAATCATAATGGTGAAACAATTCCGGAAGCCGCTGGAGCGGACGATCGTTGAAATACCGGCCGGAAAGCTGGAAAAAGGAGAAGAGCCGGAGTATACGGCGATTCGGGAGCTGGAAGAAGAAACAGGATACACAGCGAAAAAGCTGACGAAAATCACAGCATTCTATACATCGCCCGGTTTTGCCGATGAAATTGTTCACGTTTTTCTTGCGGAAGAGCTGTCTGTGCTTGAAGAAAAACGGGAGCTTGATGAGGACGAGTTTGTTGAAGTGATGGAGGTGACGCTTGAAGACGCACTGAAGCTGGTTGAGTCGCGTGAGGTATACGACGCAAAGACAGCCTATGCGATTCAATATCTTCAGCTGAAAGAAGCGCTGCAAGCATAAAAATGAAAAAGATTTACGCGGATTTACACATTCATATCGGCCGGACCTATACAGGAAGGGCTGTCAAAATAACAGGTGCAAAAACCCTGACGGTGGACCGGATTTTGGTTGAGGCCAGTGAATATAAAGGGATTGAACTTCTGGGGATTATTGACTGCCATTCCCCGGAAGTCATAATAGAGCTTGAGGAAGGCATTGCTTCAGGCAGGTATCACGAGCTTGAGGGCGGCGGAATCCGTTATCGCAGCACAACTCTTTTATTGGGAAGCGAGCTGGAGATTTACGATGAAGCCTGCAGCGGGCCGATTCATGTGCTCGTTTTTATGCCGAATCTCGCTGATATGAAACAATTTTCAGCCTGGCTTTCAGCGCGGATGAAAAATATTCACTTAAGCTCGCAGCGGATATACGAAACAGGCTTGAACCTTCAAAAAAAAGTAAAGGAAATGGGCGGATTGTTTATCCCCGCCCATATTTTCACGCCCCACAAAAGCTTGTACGGAAAAGGGGTTAAGTCAAGTTTAACTGAAGTTTTTGATTCTTCTATGATAGATGCGGTCGAGCTTGGTTTAAGCTGTGACACACCTATGGCTTCGCGGGTATCTGAATTGAATAAATATTCATTTTTAACAAATTCTGATGCGCATTCCTTAGGGAAGATCGGCAGAGAATATAATGAACTATATGTGCAGTCAGCTGATTTTTCTGAGTTTGCTCTTGCATTAAAGGGGCAGGACAACAGGAAAATTACTGCAAATTACGGATTAGATCCGCTGTTGGGGAAGTATTATCAAACGGCTTGTGAAGTATGCGGGGAGCGTACAGTGAGCGGGGCAACGGCGTGCGCGGAATGCGGAAGTGCCAGATTGACAAAGGGTGTCAGCGAGAGACTGCGCGAACTGAGTGATCAGTCTGGAAAAGGCATAACGCGTCCTAGATATGTCCATCAGATACCGCTGCAATTTGTTCCGGGTGTCGGACCGAAAACCCTGGACAAGCTGAAGACTGCCTTTGGCACAGAAATGGCTGTTCTCCATGAGACTTCAGAGGAGGATCTGGCTCGGGTTGTTCCGCTGAAAACCGCCGCTCTTATTGTGAAAGCGAGGTCAGGAAAGCTTGAACTGAAAGCCGGAGGAGGAGGAACCTACGGGAAAGTTAGTCCTGAGTGAAAATTAACTCAGTTCCTCCTGGACTTTTCTCTTTGTCCGGATAAAGGTGATCAACTGTATAATTTCGTCTTCAGACAGCGGCTTGCCGTCAACAGCAATATCAATGTCAAGGCTGCTCCACGTGGTCAATTCAATGGTCTGAGGAGCAGTCTGCTTTTGCTTTGGGCGGCCTAAGAGGTCATCGCAGGTTGTGTCAAAAAGGTCTGCCAGCATTGCCAGCGCCTCAAGCGAAGGGCGGCGGTAGCCGGATTCGTATCCCGCGTATGTGCTTTTTGCGATGCCCAGGAGGTCAGCAGTATATTGAAGCGACCAATTTTTCTTTTTTCTCAATTCAGTTAAACGATCTAAATTCATGGACTTCCGCTCCTTTTTCAACTTGAGCTGATTATATCATATAGGTATTCGGAAGTGTACGCGAATTGAATAATAATGTCTTGCGTATTTTATTTTCCGTGTCTATAATTGCATTAAAAGTATGCGAAAAGCGAATGCCTTCTCGCAAACCCATCTTTAGATATAGTGAAGAGGTGTATGGTATGAAAAAATTATTGATGTTGACAACTGGGGGAACGATCGCTTCAGTTGAAGGGGAAAACGGGCTTGCCCCGGGGGTGAAGGCTGACGAGTTGTTAAGTTACGTATCAAAACTTGATAACGATTACACGATGGAAACCCAATCGCTTATGAATATAGACAGCACCAATATGCAGCCTGAATACTGGGTGGAGATAGCGGAAGCCGTTAAGGAAAATTATGATGCCTATGACGGGTTTGTTATTACCCATGGTACAGATACAATGGCCTATACATCTGCCGCATTATCTTATATGCTGCAGTATGCTAAAAAGCCGATTGTGATTACAGGCTCGCAAATTCCGATTACCTTTCAAAAGACAGACGCCAAAAAAAATATTACAGATGCCATTCACTTTGCCTGTGAAGGCGTAGGTGGGGTTTATGTTGTGTTTGACGGCAGAGTCATTCAAGGAACACGTGCGATCAAGTTAAGAACGAAAAGCTATGACGCGTTTGAAAGCATCAATTATCCATATATCGCTTTTATTACAGAAGACGGGATTGAATACAACAAACAAGTAACGGAACCTGAGAACGACTCCTTCACGGTTGATACGTCACTATGCACAGATGTTTGTCTGCTTAAGCTGCATCCGGGCTTAAAGCCGGAAATGCTGGACGCTCTGAAAAGCATGTACAAAGGAATTGTCATCGAAAGTTATGGCAGCGGAGGCGTTCCGTTTGAAGGCAGAGACATTTTGTCCAAAGTAAATGAGCTGATTGAAAGCGGCATCGTTGTCGTCATTACGACTCAATGCTTGGAAGAAGGCGAAGATATGAGTATTTACGAAGTCGGCCGCAGAGTCAATCAGGACTTGATTATTCGCTCTAGAAACATGAACACTGAAGCAATCGTTCCTAAATTAATGTGGGCACTCGGCCAATCCTCAGATCTGCCAGTCGTAAAAAGAATTATGGAAACACCGATTGCCGATGACGTTGTCCTGTAAAAAAGCTAAAACTATAACCATTATAGAGAAAGTAGGTTAAAGATTATGTTGAACGGCCAAAAAGAATACCGCGTGGAAAAAGATTTCCTTGGAGAAAAACAAATTGAAGCAGATGTCTATTACGGCATCCAAACGCTGCGTGCTTCAGAAAACTTTCCGATTACGGGATATAAAATCCATGAAGAAATGATTAACGCGCTGGCGATTGTAAAAAAAGCTGCCGCTCTTGCAAACATGGATGTAAAACGGCTGTATGAAGGAATTGGCCAAGCTATCGTACAAGCCGCTGACGAGATTCTGGAAGGCAAGTGGCACGACCAGTTTATCGTCGATCCGATTCAAGGCGGCGCTGGTACATCCATGAACATGAATGCGAACGAGGTCATCGGAAACCGCGCGCTTGAAATCATGGGTCATAAAAAGGGAGAATACATCCACTTAAGCCCTAACACACACGTTAATATGTCACAGTCAACAAACGATGTGTTTCCGACAGCTATTCATATTTCCACACTGAATCTGCTGGAAAAACTGCTTAAGACAATGGAAGACATGCATGGTGTGTTTAAACAAAAAGCACAGGAATTTGATTCTGTCATTAAAATGGGACGGACTCACCTCCAAGACGCTGTTCCGATTCGTCTCGGCCAGGAATTTGAAGCATACAGCCGTGTTCTTGAGCGTGATATTAAACGCATTAAACAATCCCGGCAGCACCTGTATGAAGTCAACATGGGCGCTACTGCTGTCGGCACTGGACTGAACGCCGATCCGGAATATATCAAACAAGTCGTTAAACACCTTGCTGATATTAGCGGACTGCCTCTTGTCGGCGCTGACCATCTTGTCGATGCAACGCAAAATACAGATGCTTACACAGAAGTTTCTGCATCATTAAAAGTCTGCATGATGAACATGTCGAAGATCGCAAACGACCTTCGTTTAATGGCATCGGGACCGCGCGCCGGACTTGCGGAGATCTCTCTGCCTGCCCGCCAGCCGGGATCTTCCATCATGCCGGGTAAAGTCAATCCGGTTATGGCGGAGCTCATTAACCAAATTGCGTTCCAGGTGATTGGAAACGATAATACCATCTGCCTAGCTTCAGAAGCAGGTCAGCTTGAGTTAAACGTTATGGAGCCAGTGCTCGTCTTTAATCTGCTGCAATCAATCAGCATTATGAACAATGGTTTCCGTTCCTTCACTGACTATTGCTTAAAAGGCATCGAAGCTAATGAAAAACGCTTGAAACAATACGTAGAAAAAAGCGCTGGCGTTATTACCGCTGTGAATCCGCATCTTGGCTATGAAGCGGCTGCCCGAATCGCCAGGGAAGCGATTATGACAGGCCAGTCCGTACGTGATCTTTGCCTTCAGCATGATGTGCTGACAGAAGAAGAACTGGATATCATTTTAAATCCATACGAGATGACAAAGCCAGGGATTGCTGGAAAAGAGCTATTAGAAAAATAAAATTTAAACAAAATGCAGCTTATTCACCCCTGAATAGCCGGTGAATAAGCTGTTTACAAGCATAGGGATGAGGAAGTATAGTATACGTGTTGCACTATTTATTGAAAGCGTTTTAGCTTTTTCATTAAGGGGGACTTCTTTTGAAGGATGTAAGATTGCCAACACTATTTGAAATTATTATCGTACTAGGAGTATTTTTGGCACTTGTCATGTCGTTTACAGTCTTTTTGGACTTGCCGATACAGCTTGCGCTTTTTATTTCCTGGTTTATTGCAATGATTCTCGGAATCAGACTCGGTCATTCTTATAAAGATTTGCAGAATGCGATTCTTAGCGGAATATCAAACGGTCTCGAAGCCGTTCTGATTCTCGTTTCAGTCGGAGCGCTCATCGGAACATGGATCGCCGGAGGCGTGGTGCCGACTTTGATTTATTATGGATTAGAATTTATTCACCCTAGTATCTTTTTACTCGCAACGTTAATTATTTGTTCTATTATGTCTGTGGCAACGGGAACGTCATGGGGAACAGTTGGAACAGCCGGCATCGCCATGATCGCAATTGGTGAAGGCCTCGGAATCCCGCTTCCTCTTGTAGCGGGAGCCATTCTTTCCGGAGCTTATTTCGGGGACAAGCTGTCTCCTCTGTCTGACAGTACAGTCCTGGCTTCTTCATTATCAAAAGTGGATGTATTGGACCACGTCAGAGCGATGCTTTATTTATCAATACCAGCATATGTGATTACGGCTATTCTCTTTACAGCTGTTGGATTTATGTACGGCGGGAAAAATATTGACCTCGACAAAGTTGAATTTTTGAAATCTTCATTGCAGAATACATTTGACATTCATATTTGGATGCTGATCCCGGCTGTAATCGTTATCGTCTTATTAGCGATGAAAAAGCCATCTATGCCGGTTATCGTAATTGGTGCATTGCTTGGCGCTGTCTGGGCTGCTGTTTTCCAAGGCATGAATTTCGCGGATGCGATTGCAACAGCCTACAACGGGTTCTCTATTAAAACAGATGTTGAATTTTTAAACGGCCTCTTAAACCGCGGAGGCATCGTAGGCATGCTCGGGTCTCTCGTCGTGATTATCTTTGGTCTCGGTTTTGGCGGGTTGCTTGAGAAGCTAGGTGTGTTAAAAGTCATTGTTTCATTGTTTGAAAAGAAATTGACATCAGCGGGCAATGTGACATTATCTACGCTGATTGTAGCATTTTTGGCGAACATCTTCGGGTGTGCCATGTATGTATCTCTTATTTTGACACCGAAGATTATGGAAGACAGCTATGACCGTTTGCATCTGGACAGAAGAGTTCTCTCCCGTAATTCAGAGGTCGGAGGAACATTGACTTCAGGTATGGTTCCTTGGTCTGATAACGGCATTTACATGGCCGGAATTTTAGGAGTTTCTACCTTCTCTTATCTGCCGTTTATGTGGCTCAGTTTTGTCGCAATAGGTCTTGCCATTATCTATGGTTATACAGGAAAATGTATATGGTATACGAAAAACGATACAGCTCAAGCTGAAAAACTAGGCTAAGGGGAGGATCACTGAATGATAGCGAAACACATGATTCGGACACTGATGATAGAAACGCCTTCGGTTCCCGGAAATCTCGGAAGAGTGGCTACAGCAATCGGCCTTCTGGGCGGAGACATTGGTGATGTGGAGACGGTAAAAGTCGGACCCAATTACACGATGCGCAATATTACTGTACAAGTGGAAAATGAAGAACAGCTTCAGGAAGTGATCATGGCTGTTCAGGCTCTTGGCGAAGGGATCAGGCTTCACACGGTATCTGATGAAGTCCTGTCTGCCCATGAAGGCGGAAAAATCCAAATGAAAAGCAAAATGCCAATCCGTTCGCTGGCAGAGCTCGGGCGCGTCTATACCCCAGGTGTAGCAGACGTCTGCAGACTGATCGAGAAAGAACCTCAGAAGGCTGATATCTATACAACAATCAGCAACTCGGTCGCAATTGTAACCGATGGAACAGCGATTCTCGGCCTTGGTAATATCGGCTCTGTGGCGGGAATGCCTGTTATGGAAGGAAAGGCAGCGCTGTTTGATCAGCTGGCAGGAATCAGCGGTATCCCGATTTTGCTGGATACAAGTGATCCTGAAGAAATCATCAATACGGTAAAACATATTTCACCAGGATTTAACGGCATCCTGCTTGAGGATATCGGGTCACCGCATTGCTTCGAAATTGAAGATCGCCTAAAAGAGGAGCTCAGTATCCCTGTCATGCACGATGATCAGCATGGGACAGCTGTCGTCACGCTGGCAGCTGCCATTTCGGCATGTAAAAGCGCGGGCGTTGACTTGAAAGAAGCAAAAGTGGGGCAGATCGGCCTCGGCGCAGCGGGCGTAGCCATCTGCCGGATGTTTATGGCTTACGGCGTCAAAGCTGTATGTGGAACAGACAAATCAGAGGCGGCGATGAATCGTCTTGAGCAATACGGCGGACAGACAGCTGCCAGCATCGAAGAGTTAATGGAAACATGTGATATTGTCATTGCCACAACAGGAGTTCCTGGTTTAATTAAACCTGAATTCGTACGATCTGGTCAGGTCATATTGGCTTTATCCAATCCGAAGCCGGAAATTGAGCCTGAGGCTGCTTTGCAGGCCGGCGCAGCGTATGCAGCTGACGGGCGGTCTGTGAATAATGTGCTTGGCTTCCCGGGTATATTCAGAGGAGCACTGAATGCCAAAAGCAAGGAGATCAATCACGATATGCTTGTGGCGGCAGCAGAGGCCATTGCAGCCTGCACAAAGCCAGGTGATGTGGTTCCGCAGCCGCTGGATTCAAAGGTCCATCACGAAGTGACAGCTGCCGTTGAACGCGCAGCTCTTACAGCGGTCAAACATTAAAATGAAAACAGCACCTGGCACGACAGGTGCTGTTTTTTTCTGACAGGTTCAAAACATTTTAATAACAAGTTCCATTTGCTATAATGAACCAAAATGAAACAGGGAGTGATCAGCATGGCAAAAAGCCGAGCGAAAAGAAAACGGGAGCATCTGCTTAGAAACAGCGGACGGGACGCCTTATTATCAAGAGGCAGTTCTCCATCCTTCAGCACCCATGAAAGAATGACAAAAAGCATAAAAGACATATTGAATAAAAGAAAGCATAAACACAAAAATCCTTATGATCATAATGCATTTGATGATAGGGATTTTTTTATGCCCGAAACCGCCGCCTAGCAATCTCTATCGTTTCTTTTTGAAAAAGAGCATGTTTTTTCGTTTCTTTCATACAATCTATTAAATCAAATCAATAGAGCGGGCGGGAGGAAACGATATGCGGAAAATTTCTTATAAGGACATGTTTCTCGGGCATGTAAAGGATCATCTCTCTCTTTATATATTTGTGTCTGTCCTGTTTTTCATGGGTGTGATTTTTGGCGCTATTATTGTCAACAGCATGACGATCAGCCAGAAAGAAGATTTATATTATTATTTAAGCCAATTTTTCGGACAGCTATCAGACGGAAAGCAGGCCAGCTCATCCGATATGTTTTGGCAAAGCATTTTTCATAATGTAAAGTATTTAGGGCTGATGTGGATTTTAGGCATTTCTGTGATTGGTATGCCGATCATTTTTATTATGATCTTTCTAAAAGGAATTGTCGTCGGATTTACTGTGGGATTTCTCGTCAACCAGATGGGAATCAGCGGTTTTTTCTTATCCTTTGTCTCGGTTTTGCCGCAAAATGTGCTGCTTATTCCGGCTTACCTCATTATGGGCACGTGTGCGATTGCATTTTCTTTAAAGCTGATCAGACAGCTGTTCGTCAAACGAAGTCTGCATGATGCGCCGATCCAGTGGTTCGGGCGATATGCTGTTGTTCTCCTGATCATTTTATTTTTAGCGCTGATCTCGTCTCTCTTTGAAGCATACATGTCGCCTGTTTTGATGGAAAAGCTGACATCGCGACTTTTTTAAAAACATTATTAAAAGAAAATCATTTTATTTATCAGTTTATAATAATTATAGTTGGAACTCCGCGCTTATTTTGTTATAATGAGTCATGGAATGCGGCGTAGGAGGGAAAGACATGGAAAACCGTATTGATCGAATTAAGAAACAGCTGCACTCATCCAGCTACAAACTTACGCCTCAGCGTGAAGCGACAGTAAGAGTGCTGCTTGAAAACGAAGAAGACCATTTAAGCGCAGAAGATGTATACCTCCTCGTAAAAGAGAAATCTCCTGAGATCGGTCTCGCAACAGTATACCGTACGCTTGAATTACTAACTGAATTAAAAGTCGTTGATAAAATTAACTTTGGAGACGGCGTGTCCCGTTACGATCTTCGTAAGGAGGGGGCAGCTCACTTTCATCACCACTTGGTGTGCATGGAGTGCGGAGCCGTTGATGAAATTGAAGAAGATTTGCTTGAAGACGTAGAAGAAGTCATTGAACGTGATTGGAAATTTAAGATCAAAGATCATAGATTGACGTTTCACGGCATTTGCCACCGCTGTAACGGAAAAGAAACTGAATAGACGATGCCGGGCTCGAACCTTTTCTCTTGGGGAAAGGGTTTTTTGCTGTTTCGACGTATAATTCCTTTCTGATTTGGCATATGGTTTAAATAACTGGAACCATAGAGAAAGGATCGATTGGGACATGGGAAGATTCCTGAAAACGGCTGTTGATACATTGAAGGTTTTTATTCTGTTCACAGGTTTTACCGCTCTCTTCTATTATGCTATGATATGGGTAAATCAAGAGTATGAAAACTATCATCGGTACGATAAACCGGAAGGCTCTGCCGTAAAAGTTGTTGAAATGGATGCGGAAGAAAAAGGCGGATGGTTTGACCGGTTAATCTTTTTTTACCAAAATGGGGAGTAGATCTAGAGTGAAAGATCAAATAAAGGATTTCATCCACTACGTCATGGTAGAGAGAGGGCTTTCTCAAAATACGGTGGTCTCCTATGAGCGTGACTTGAAAAGCTATTCTCTTTATTTAACAGAAACCCTTCATATCAACAATTGGAACGATGTGACCCGTATACATATTATCCAATATTTGAAGCACTTGAAGGACTCGGGGAAATCCGGAAAGACATCAGCGCGGCATTTGGCATCGATTCGCTCTTTTCATCAATTTCTGCTTAGGGAAAAGGTGACGGACAAAGACCCTTCCGTACATATCGAAACACAAAAAACAGAACGGACGCTTCCAAAGGTGCTGGCGCTGAACGAGGTTGAGCGGCTGTTGGACACGCCTAAGCTTACGAGTCCTTTTGGCTATCGGGATAAAGCGATGCTGGAGCTGCTCTATGCCACAGGTATCCGAGTCAGTGAAATGATTGAATTGAAAACGACAGATGTCCATTTGTCAATGGGGTTTGTCCGCTGTTTCGGAAAAGGGAGGAAAGAGCGGATTGTGCCGATCGGTGAAACCGCTGCTTCTGCTATTGAAGAATATATGATGAAAGCCAGGGGGAAACTGCTGAAGAACAAAGTGTCTGACGCACTCTTTTTAAATCATCACGGGAAGCAGATCAGCCGCCAGGGGTTTTGGAAAAATCTGAAGAAAATCGCGCTCGAAGCCGGAATCAAAAAAGAGCTCACCCCGCATACACTCAGGCATTCCTTCGCAACGCATCTGCTTGAAAACGGGGCTGATTTAAGAGCGGTGCAGGAAATGCTCGGCCATGTGGATATATCTACGACGCAAATCTATACGCATGTGACAAAAACAAGGCTGAAGGATGTGTACAAGCAGTACCATCCGCGTGCCTAGCCGCAGCAGGCTGCGGCTTTTTTCTTTAGGCCAGACAGAAAATAATGAAGTTTCTCATTATTTTCAAATGCATTGTCAACGGGAATGAAAACGGTTTATACTTGAGTTGTCAGACCTCTAGGCGATACAATAGACGTATAGAAAAAAAGGAGGCTTTTATGATGCCTGCATACAAATATAATCGCGTGTTTTTAATCGTAATGGATTCAGTCGGAATTGGCGAAGCGCCTGATGCCGCCGACTTTAACGACGTAGGCGCCAATACGCTCGGGCATATTGCTGAGCACATGAACGGATTACATATGCCGAATATGGCAAAACTCGGCCTTGGCCTTATTGGTGATATCAAGGGCGTTGAAAAAACAGAACAGCCGCTCGCGTACTTTGGAAAAATGCAAGAAGCGTCAAACGGCAAAGATACAATGACAGGCCATTGGGAGATCATGGGCTTATACATTGATAAACCGTTTAAAGTGTTCCCTGAAGGCTTTCCTGATGAACTGCTTCAGGAGCTTGAGAAAAGATCGGGCCGCAAAATTATCGGAAACAAGCCGGCTTCTGGCACAGCTATTTTGGATGAACTCGGCAAAGAGCATATGGAGACAGGCGCTTTAATTGTGTACACTTCAGCTGACTCTGTTCTGCAAATTGCCGCTCACGAAGAAGTTGTTCCGCTTGAAGAACTGTACCGCATTTGTGAAACGGCGAGAGAGCTGACGCTTGATCCGAAATATATGGTAGGCCGTATTATCGCACGGCCGTTCGTCGGCGAACCGGGACATTTCAAACGGACGCCAAACCGCCACGACTATGCGCTTAAGCCGTTTGACCGCACTGTGATGAATGAATTGAAAGACAGCGGCTTAGATGTCATTTCAATCGGAAAAATTTCTGATATTTATGATGGAGAAGGAATTACGTCTTCCCGCAGAACGGTATCCAATATGGACGGAATGGACAAGGTGGTTGACACGCTCGGAGAAGACTTTACGGGTCTGAGCTTTGCAAACCTTGTTGATTTTGACGCCTTATACGGCCATCGCCGTGATCCGGAAGGCTACGGACGCGCGCTTGAAGAATTTGATGCTCGTCTTCCGGAAGTATTCGAACAAATGAAAGAAGATGATCTGTTAATCATTACAGCCGATCACGGCAATGATCCGATTCATCACGGAACAGACCATACACGTGAGTATGTGCCGATTCTTGCATACAGCAAAAAACATGAGAAAGCGCAAATGCTGCCGCTCGCAGATACATTTGCCGATATCGGCGCAACCATCGCCGATAACTTCCAAACAAAAAAACCGAAATACGGTAAAAGCTTTTTATCTTTATTACAATAGGGGGACTGTTTCTTGAAAGACAGAATTGAACGCGCAGCCGCTTTTATTCAACAAAATTTGCCTGAATCACCAAAGATCGGCCTTATTTTAGGCTCAGGTCTTGGTATTTTGGCTGATGAAATCGAAAATCCTGTTAAGCTGAAATATGAGGATATCCCGGAATTCCCGGTATCAACGGTTGAGGGACACGCCGGACAGCTTGTGCTTGGCACACTTGAGGGAGTTACCGTCATCGCCATGCAGGGCCGCTTTCATTTCTATGAAGGGTATTCAATGGAAAAAGTCACTTTTCCTGTTCGCGTCATGAAAGCGCTTGGAGTCGAGGCTTTGATCGTGACAAATGCGGCAGGGGGCGTAAACACTGAATTCCGTGCGGGAGACTTAATGATCATTACAGATCACATTAACTTTATGGGGACAAACCCATTAATCGGGCCAAACGAAGCAGATTTCGGCGCCAGATTTCCTGATATGTCTTCAGCCTATGATAAAGATCTTTCCAGCCTGGCTGAAAAAATTGCGAAAGACCTTAACATTCCAATTCAAAAAGGTGTGTATACCGCTGTGACAGGTCCTTCCTATGAAACACCGGCGGAAGTGCGCTTTTTAAGAACAATGGGTTCTGATGCAGTCGGCATGTCTACCGTACCGGAAGTGATTGTGGCAAACCATGCGGGTCTCCGCGTACTCGGCATTTCCTGTATTTCGAACGCGGCAGCCGGAATTTTGGATCAGCCTTTATCTCACGATGAGGTCATGGAAGTGACAGAAAAGGTGAAAGCTGGATTCTTGCAGCTTGTGAAAGCGGTAGTTGCTAAGTATGAATAAAAATGGAATTCAGAAAAGATAAAAAGACAGCTGTTTCTAATTGAAACAGCTGTCTTTTTTTATGTCGAAAAAGTCCCGAAACATTTTCCAACAGTGGTGTATAAAACCATTCAGCTTGGAAAAAATAAAAAGGATTATGAAATGGAGGGCTTTTGAGATGAAACGTCTTTTATCCACTTTGTTGATTGGTATGATGCTGCTTACATTTGCACCGTCCGCATTTGCAAAACAAGACGGAAAACATACATCGGAGCTTGCTCATGAAGCCAAGTCTGCGGTGCTGATTGAACGTGATACAGGAAAAGTGCTTTACAACAAGAACAGCCGTGAGAGACTGGCGCCTGCAAGCATGACAAAAATCATGACGATGCTTTTAATCATGGAAGCCTTAGACGAAGGAAAAATCAAGATGAGTGATAAGGTCCGTACGAGCGAACATGCTGCTTCAATGGGCGGATCACAGATTTTCCTTGAGCCCGGGGAGGAAATGACAGTTACAGAAATGCTGAAGGGCATTGCGATTGCATCAGGAAATGACGCGTCCGTAGCGATGGCTGAATTTATTTCAGGCTCCGAGGATGAATTTGTGAAAAAAATGAACAAAAAAGCGAAAGAGCTGGGATTAAAAGATACATCCTTTAAAAACCCGACCGGCTTGACCGAGGAAGGGCATTACAGCTCGGCTTATGACATGGCAATTATGGCTAAGGAATTATTGAAATATGAATCAATCACCAAGTTTACAGGTACGTATGAGGATTATTTACGTGAAAACACAGATAAAAAGTTTTGGTTAGTGAATACAAATAGGCTTATCAAATTTTATCCCGGTGTAGACGGCGTCAAAACAGGCTATACAGGAGAAGCGAAATACTGCCTGACCGCTTCGGCTAAAAAAGGGAACATGCGGGCGATTGCTGTTGTGTTCGGGGCAAGCACACCTAAGGAAAGAAATGCACAAGTCACAAAGATGCTTGATTATGCTTTCAGCCAATATGAGACACATCCTTTATACAAACGAAATGAAACGGTAGCAAAAGCAAAGGTCAAAAAAGGCAAACAAAAAGTGATAGAACTCACCACTTCTGAGCCGATTTCTGTATTGACGAAAAAAGGCGAGGATATGAAACATGTGAAAAAAGAAATTAAAATGAACAACAATGTGAGCGCTCCGGTTCAAAAGGGCCAAGAGCTTGGCACGCTGGTGTTGAAAAAGGACGGAAAAGTGCTTGCTGAAAGTCCTGTCGTCGCCAAAGATGATATGGAAAAAGCCGGATATTTAACATTTTTAAAGAGGGCAATGGGAGATTGGACAAAATTTAAGTAATTATGCCGAATGATCACTAGTTTTGTCACGGTGAAGGAATTCATTCCTGCGAAATCGAAACACTCATTATCCGATCATATCAAGGAGGAATGAGCATGAGCCTTGGAATTGACATGCATGTCAAAGAATCAGTGCTTTGTATTCGATTAACAGGCGAACTCGATCACCATACGGCTGAAACGCTGAAACAAAAAGTAACGGAATCATTGGAAAAGGATGATATTCGTCATATCGTGCTGAATCTGGAGGACCTTTCCTTTATGGACAGCTCGGGGCTTGGCGTTATTTTAGGCAGATACAAACAAATTAAGCAAATTGGCGGGGAAATGGTCGTTTGCGCCATCTCTCCGGCAGTGAAACGGCTGTTTGATATGTCTGGCCTGTTTAAAATTATTCGTTTTGAACAATCTGAGCAGCAGGCACTGCTCACGCTGGGGGTGGCATCATGAAAAATGAAATGCACCTTGAATTTTCCGCTCTCAGCCAAAATGAATCGTTTGCGCGTGTGACAGTTGCTTCATTTATTGCACAGCTTGACCCGACCATTGATGAACTCACTGAGATCAAAACCGTGGTGTCAGAAGCGGTGACGAATGCCATCATCCATGGTTATGAAGAAAATGGCGACGGAAAAGTATATATTTCGGTGACGCTGGAAGATCATGTCGTATATATGACCATCCGTGATGAAGGGCTCGGCATTACAGATCTGGAAGAAGCCCGGCAGCCTTTATTCACAACAAAGCCTGAGCTGGAGCGTTCTGGAATGGGCTTTACCATTATGGAAAATTTCATGGATGATGTCAGTATCGATTCATCACCCGAAATGGGGACGACGATTCGCTTAACAAAGCACTTATCAAAAAGCAAAGCGCTTTGTAATTAAGGAGATTTGTTATGGATGTGGAGGTTAAGAAAAACGGTAAGAACGCTCAGCTGAAGGACCATGAAGTAAAAGAATTAATCAAACAGAGCCAAGATGGCGACCAGCAGGCAAGAGACCTCCTCATAGAAAAAAACATGCGTCTTGTTTGGTCTGTCGTACAGCGGTTTTTAAACAGAGGATATGAGCCTGATGACCTCTTTCAGATTGGCTGCATCGGGCTGTTAAAATCTGTTGATAAATTTGATTTAACCTATGATGTGCGCTTCTCGACATATGCAGTGCCGATGATTATCGGCGAAATCCAGCGTTTTATCCGTGATGACGGAACTGTCAAGGTGTCAAGATCATTAAAAGAGCTTGGCAACAAAATCCGCCGAGCGAAAGATGAACTTTCAAAAACACTGGGCAGGGTGCCGACCGTACAGGAAATCGCCGAACACTTGGAAATTGAAGCTGAAGATGTCGTGCTTGCCCAAGAGGCAGTAAGAGCTCCGTCTTCGATTCATGAGACAGTTTATGAAAATGACGGAGATCCGATTACCCTGCTTGACCAAATCGCCGATAACTCAGAAGAGAAATGGTTTGATAAAATTGCGCTGAAAGAAGCCATAAGCGATTTAGAAGAAAGGGAAAAATTAATCGTCTATCTTCGGTATTATAAAGATCAGACGCAGTCAGAAGTTGCTGAGCGACTGGGGATATCTCAGGTGCAGGTATCCAGGCTTGAAAAGAAAATATTAAAGCAAATCAAGGTTCAAATGGATCATACGGAAAGCTAGTCTGTCACTGCAGGCTGGCTTTTTGTTTTGCAAAAGCGTGGTAATTTATGGTCTTTTCAAGCGGATGAATGAGAACAAAATCGAACCACATACTACATATATAACCACCGAAAGATGGTGATCAATGATGGAACGACGACTATTTATCAGGCTTCGCCACCGCGTTTTGGCACATCCGGGGGATATCATAACGGTCGGGGATGCCGCGCAAATAGAAGGGCAGCATCAGCTGAAAAAGAAACTGTCGGCTATGCCGCTGTATCAGGTGAGCGAAAAAGATAAAAATATCGTAATTCTGGATATCATAAAAGTGCTCAAAGCCATTTATCAGCAGGATCCCACACTTGATGTTCAAACTGTGGGCGGAGCTGAAACCATTGTTGAAATTCAGTATCAGAAACGGCACATATCAACCGTTCTTTTTATCGGTGTCTGGCTGCTGCTGTTTATCGGATCGTGCCTTGCCATCATGAACTTCCATGAGGATGTCAGTATGGGAGATGTTCATATTGCGCTATATGAAATCATAACCGGAGAGCGGAATGACTATCCATATTTACTTCAAATCCCTTACAGCATCGGTTTGGGACTGGGGATGATTGTGTTTTTTAACCACATTTTTAAAAAGCGCCTTAATGAAGAGCCCAGCCCGCTGGAGGTTGAAATGTTTAACTATCAGCTTGATCTCGATCAATATGTGGCCATGCATGAAAATGAAGAAACAATAAAGGACCTGCATGATCGTTAGTGTATTGTTCATCATTTTTGTCGGGCTCGGCGGAGGCATCACAGTCGGGGCAGGTTTCGTGGCTTTTTTAACCGTGATGGGAATCATTCCGCGTCTGATGCAGCTCACCAAAACGATGAGATTTGTTCAAGCTTATGAAGCGGCTGTTATTCTCGGTGCGGTTTGCGGGGGCTGGGAAACACTGCATATGCACCATCTCTTTTTATCAAAGTGGATTGCCGTGCCGGTCGGGCTGTTGGCCGGAGTATTTGTCGGGATGCTTGCAGCCGCGCTGACAGAAGTGTTAAATGTCCTTCCGATCTTGGCTAAACGAATCGGCCTCAGAAGTAAAATCATTATTCTATTAATGGCCATTGTCATTGGAAAAATCGCGGGATCTTTATTTCATTGGCTGTATTTTATTCATCATTCATAAGGAGGTTTTAATATGACAAACATAAAAGAAAACTACAAATCAAAAGTAAAAACATATCAGCCAAAGCCGCCTTACGTATGGAACTGTGTAAAAGCCTTTCTTGTAGGCGGTTTGATCTGCATGATCGGGCAAGGTCTGCAGAATTTTTATATCCATTTTTTTGATTTTAACGAAAAAACAGCAGGCAACCCTACGGCGGCAACGCTGATCCTATTGTCAGCGTTGCTCACCGGATTCGGCATTTATGACAGAATCGGTCAGTTTGCAGGCGCAGGATCAGCTGTACCTGTCACCGGCTTTGCCAACAGTATGGCAAGCGCGGCTCTTGAGTATAAAAGCGAAGGTTTAGTATTGGGAGTAGCGACAAACATGTTTAAACTGGCGGGAAACGTCATCGTATTCGGTGTTGTGGCTGCTTACATCGTCGGAATGATTCGGTTTGCTTTTGAGAAACTGATGTCATAGGAGGAGAAAGAAATGAAATTAACAGGAAAGCAAACCTGGGTGTTTGAGCATCCCTTATTTGTCAATGCAGCGGGAACAGCAGTAGGGCCTAAGGAAAAAGACGGTCCGCTCGGGTCTTTATATGATAAAACCTATGACGACATGCACTGTAATCAAAAAAGCTGGGAAATGGCTGAAAGGCAGCTAATGGAAGACGCCATCAATACCGTGCTGCAAAAAAACAATTTGAAAAAAGATGATATTGATCTTTTGCTTGCAGGCGATCTGTTGAATCAAAATGTCACAGCCAACTATGTGGCAAGGCATCTGAAAATCCCGTTTCTTTGCATGTTTGGCGCATGCTCAACATCAATGGAAACAGTTGCTGTTGCATCTGCCTTAGTCGATGGCGGATTTGCAAATCGGGCGATTGCTGCTACAAGCAGTCACAATGCCACGGCCGAAAGACAGTTCCGCTATCCGACGGAATACGGCGGGCAAAAACCGGATACTGCGACATCTACTGTAACTGGGAGCGGTGCGGTTGTCATTAGTCAGACACCGAGTGATATTCAAATTACAAGTGCAACTATAGGGAAGGTGGCTGACTTAGGAATTACAGACCCGTTTGATATGGGATCAGCCATGGCTCCTGCTGCTGCTGATACCATTAAACAGCACTTTCAAGACATGAACCGCACAGCAGACGACTACGATCTGATCCTGACGGGAGACCTTTCCGGCGTCGGATCCCCTATTGTCAAAGATATCTTGAAAGAAGAGGGATATCCGGTCGGCACAAAACATGATGATTGCGGGCTTCTGATTTATACACCAGATCAGCAGGTGTTTGCCGGAGGAAGCGGCTGCGCTTGTTCCGCGGTTGTAACCTACTCACATATTTTCAAGCAGCTGAAAGAAGGAAAATTAAACCGTGTGTTTGTAGTAGCAACCGGGGCGCTGTTAAGCCCGACTATGATCCAGCAAAAACAAACCATTCCGACCATCGCACACGGGGTTGTATTTGAACGTGCAGGAGGTGCATCTTAAGTGGACTATCTTTTGGCTTTTGTTTGCGGAGGCGCCATTTGTATTGTCGGGCAGCTGCTGCTGGACATATTTAAATTGACGCCTGCCCACGTCATGACATCCTTTGTCGTCATCGGGGCGATTTTAGATGGTTTTGGCATTTACGATAAATTTATTGAGTTTGCTGGAGGAGGCGCCACGGTTCCGATTGTCAGCTTTGGCCACAGCCTTCTGCACGGTGCCATGCATCAGGCGCATATTCACGGATTTATCGGAATCGGTATGGGGATATTCGAGCTGACATCTGCCGGTATCTCAGCCGCCATTCTATTCGCCTTTATCGTCGCTGTTATTTTTAAACCGAAAGGATAATGCCGAGATGACGACAAAACGCAAGGTCATACTGGTAACAGACGGAGATGTGTATGCTGCTAAAACAATTGAATACGCCGCAAGAAGAGTTGGGGGGAGATGTATTTCTCAATCAAAAGGCAATCCCTCCACCCGCAGCGGCGCCGAGCTTGTCAGGCTGATTACATCAGCACCGTATGACCCTGTATTTGTCATGTTTGACGACTCCGGCCTTCAAGGAGAGGGACCGGGAGAAACCGCTCTGACCTATGTGGCCACTCATCCGGCAATTGAAGTGCTCGGTGTGATTGCGGTAGCGTCGAAAACCCATCAGGCTGAATGGACCAGGGTTGACGTAAGCATTGACCGCAATGGAGAGATAACAGAATACGGCGTGGATAAAATCGGAGAGAGGGAATTCGATGAACACAGAATGAACGGGGATACGGTCTATTGCCTTGATAAACTTGATCTGCCGCTTATCGTTGGTATCGGGGATATCGGCAAAATGGGCAGGAAAGACGATATATCGAAAGGGTCGCCAATCACCATGAAAGCGGTCGAGTTTATTTTAGAAAGGAGCGGGTATCATGCCGGACAAACAGGAAGAGAAAATCCGGGTTTATCGGAATCCAGACGAAAATGAAGCTTATTTTAAAAATCGCGTCGGAATGGGAATCAGCTATGATGTAGGTGTTCGCAAGCTTACCATTTTAGACAGAGAAGTTCAGCTGTACTATTTGAATGGATTATGTGACACTGCCTTTATCATTCACTTAATGAGAGAGCTTGTTGCCATAAACAACCGGACAGGAAAAGAGGACCCTGAAGAGCTGGTCGATATCGTTGAAAACAGGCTGCTCAACGCCCAGGTCGAAAAAGTAAAAACGCTGGATGAAACCACCGACCAGGTGCTGTCCGGGTTAGTCGCAGTTATTGTCGAAGGTGCAGGATTTGCTTTTATCATTGATGTCAGAAGCTATCCGGGAAGAAATCCGGAAGAACCGGATACGGAAAAGGTGGTCAGAGGCGCCAGAGACGGATTTGTTGAAAATATCGTCGTCAATACCGCGCTTCTCAGAAGACGGATCAGGGACGAACGCCTTCGCGTCAAGATGACAAAGGTCGGCGAGCGTTCAAAAACGGATCTGAGCATTTGTTATATCGAAGACATTGCAGATCCGGATCTTGTTGACATCGTGGAAAAAGAAATTGCTGCTATTGATGTCGACGGATTAACAATGGCAGACAAAACAGTCGAAGAGTTTATTATCAAACAAAGCTACAACCCGTTTCCGCTCGTCCGTTATACAGAAAGGCCCGATGTGGCGGCCAATCACGTACTTGAAGGCCATGTCGTGATTATGGTTGATACATCGCCGAGTGTGATCATCACGCCGACAACCTTATTCCATCATGTTCAGCATGCTGAAGAATACAGACAGGCTCCTTCTGTGGGAACCTTTTTAAGATGGGTACGATTTTTCGGCATTCTTGCTTCTACTTTATTTCTCCCCATCTGGTTTCTCTTTGTTCTTCAACCGGAATTGCTGCCAGAGAATCTAAAATTTATCGGATTGAATAAAGATATGCATATCCCGATCATTCTGCAGATTTTCTTAGCTGATTTAGGAATTGAGTTTCTCAGAATGGCGGCTATTCACACACCGACCGCTTTATCTACCGCAATGGGATTAATTGCCGCGGTTCTAATCGGGCAAATTGCCATTGATGTGGGGCTGTTCTCTCCTGAGGTCATACTGTATGTCTCGCTTGCCGCTATTGGAACCTTTACGACGCCAAGCTATGAATTAAGCCTGGCAAATAAAATGGCCCGTCTTACACTTATGATATTAGTAGCGCTCTTTCATGTAAAAGGGCTCGTTATAGGATTTACTGTTCTTATTATTGCCATGGCCAGCATAAAATCCCTTCAAACCCCATACTTATGGCCGCTCATTCCGTTTAACGGAAAGGCGCTGTGGCAGGTGCTGATTCGCACGGCGAAACCTGGTGCGAAAGTAAGACCAAGCATTGTTCACCCAAGAAATCGCTTAAGACAGCCTACCAATTCATAATCGCATTGAAACTGACTGAAGAGTATGATAATGTATGTCTTAATTATGAAAGGACAGTCCATAAAACTGTCCTTTTCACCCATAAGCGGAGAAAGAGGGAATGACATTGTTCTTACACGGCACTAGCAGACAAAATCAACATGGGCATTTGGAAATCGGAGGTGTGGACGCTCTCTATTTAGCTGAAACATACGGCACGCCTCTTTACGTATATGATGTGGCTTTAATACGTGAGCGTGCTAAAAGCTTTAAGCAGGCATTTATAACTGCAGGGCTGACAGCGCAGGTCGCGTATGCGAGCAAGGCATTCTCTTCTGTTGCGATGATTCAGCTTGCCGAGGAAGAAGGGCTTTCCTTAGATGTCGTGTCTGGAGGAGAACTTTACACAGCTGTTGCAGCAGGATTTCCGGCGGAGCGCATTCACTTTCACGGAAATAACAAAAGCAGGGAAGAGCTGCGAATGGCGCTTGAACACCGTATCGGCTGCATTGTGGTTGATAATTTCTATGAAATCTCGATTCTTGAAGACCTGTGCAAAGAAACTGGGCACTCAATTGATGTTCTCCTGCGGATTACCCCCGGAGTAGAGGCGCATACACATGACTACATTACAACGGGACAGGAAGATTCAAAGTTTGGTTTTGACCTTCATAACGGACAAACTGAACAGGCGATTGAACAGGTTTTACAATCAGAACACATTCAGCTGCTGGGTGTTCATTGCCATATCGGTTCGCAAATTTTTGATACAGCCGGTTTTGTGCTAGCGGCAGAAAAAATCTTCAAAAAACTTGACGAATGGAGAGAAGCTTACTCATTTGTTTCAAAGGTGCTGAACCTTGGAGGCGGTTTTGGCATTCGTTATACGGAAGAAGATGAACCGCTTCATGCCACTGAATATGTAGAAAAAATCATCGAAGCTGTAAAAACAAATGCAGCCCGCTATGGATTTGACATACCGGAAATTTGGATCGAACCGGGCCGCTCGCTTGTAGGAGACGCAGGCACAACACTTTATACAGTCGGCTCCCAAAAAGAAGTGCCGGGTGTCCGGCAGTATGTAGCTGTTGACGGAGGAATGAACGACAATATACGTCCGGCTCTCTATCAGGCAAAATATGAAGCTGTTACAGCTAACCGTATCGGTGAAGCGCACGATAAAACGGTATCGATTGCCGGCAAGTGCTGTGAAAGCGGAGATATGCTCATTTGGGATATTGACCTGCCGGAAGTAAAAGAAGGAGATCTGCTTGCTGTTTTCTGTACAGGCGCTTATGGCTACAGCATGGCCAATAATTATAATAGAATTCCAAGACCTGCTGTTGTATTTGTAGAAAACGGAGAGGCTCATTTAGTCGTAAAAAGAGAAACGTACGAGGATATTGTAAAACTGGATCTGCCATTTAAAACGAGTGTGAAGCAATGAAAAAAGCGCCGGGAATTCGGCGCTTTTTTTATTTGAATATAGAAACAATCGCGTTCCAGATGGAAACGAAGAAATCAATGACTTTCTGGATAAAGTTCTTGCCTTCATCTGAGTCTAAAAATTTACTAATCTTATCTTTCGCTTTATCAAGCTGGTCACCGACCTGTCCCCAGTCGATATCAACATTTTTCATCTTATTGAACAAGGATACAAGCTGATCCTTTTGGCTGTCTGTCAGTGTGACGTTTAAATCGGAAGCCGCATCATCCACTTTTTTCTCAATATCGGCTTTATTGTCAGGCACACCGTTTTTAGCAAACTCTTCTTTTATTTTTGCAATCAGCGCAGCCGCATTTTCGTCACCGATTTTGTCACCAAGCTCTGAGGTCGTCACAAGCTCTTGGTTGGCGACTTGCTTAACGTCTTCAGAAATCGCTTCGTCAGAAGAAACTTCATATGCTTTAATCAAGCCTGTCAAAGCCGCAGTACCGGACACTTCAAACGGAGCGGTAACATAAACCTTCGCGTCCTTAACGCCGGCTGTCATCAAGGCATTGAGGTACATTTCATCCGTAATGCCGCTGATATTATGTGTCTCAACATTTAATCCGGAGCCTTTTTTGGCAATGGTAATAGACGATGATGAAATCGCTCTTGAGCCAATTTGCGCGCTTGGTATATATTTTCCTAAATATTCGTGTTCTTCCTTATTGGTAACGGTCACGGTTGTGGCATTATCAGGGACATTCATTTCATCAAGCACTTTTTGCTTATCTGATTCTGACAAATTTGCACCAAGTGTCACGATGACATCTCCGACTGCGGCATCCGCGAGACTGACTTTCGGAATCGTCAGCAGCAAAACGGCCGCTGCCAGCATTCCAATCCATATTTTTTTCAAAGCAGTTGACCTCCTTCATTTCACAAGCAGCAGTTAAAGCTGCTTTGCGAGGACCTGAATCATGATGAAAAATACAGTTCCGATAGGTTAGACGGAGATAGAGAGGTTCAGGTTTCATTTTTATTTTGGAGAAAAGCCGGGAGAGTCGTTTTCCCCAAAAAGGTGTGGTATAATAGCCGCGACAAGGAGAGACAAGCCATAATGATGATACATAAATTTCTCCTTTGAAAATTAAAATAAAGAAAGTGGGCATACAATTGAAAACAGGTTACTTTTTATTAGAAGATGGCAACAAAATTGAATTTGAACTTTATCCGGAAGCAGCACCGGGTACAGTTGCAAACTTTGAAAAGCTTGCAAACGAAGGATTTTACGACGGCCTTACATTCCACCGAGTCATTCCAGGCTTCGTCAGCCAAGGCGGATGCCCGCACGGTACTGGCACAGGCGGTCCCGGATACACAATCAAATGTGAAACAGAAGGAAACCCGCACACACATGAAGCAGGCGCACTCTCTATGGCACACGCAGGAAAAGATACTGGCGGCAGCCAATTTTTCATCGTCCATGAGCCGCAGCCTCATTTAAATGGTGTTCACACGGTATTTGGCAAAGTAACAAGCGGTCTAGAATTCGCGAAAAACATGTCTAACGGTGACGTGATGAAAGAAGTTCGCGTAGAAGGCTAATAGGCAGGCAGAAAGCTCCCGATATGAGGGAGCTTTTTTTTTTCGCTCACAGCCTGATCTGGCTGTGGCAGTTAACAAACAGACGTTTTTAAGGTAGAACGAGGAGGCATAGAGAGATTTGAGTTAAATCCTATAGCTATGTTTCAAATCATAAGTGTTCAATCACAATTGTATTCAATCCGACGGAACCAAAACACTGATTTTTGATACGTTCAGCGGGCTTATAGAAAATGCACTGCCTACGCTGTTCCCTTCAATATGATTCAACGTAATGGGAAAATCATCCCTATCTCTTCTTCTCTATATACATATTAGAGAGCGTATGAAATAGCTTAAACGAACCAGTAAAAAACAAAATGAGATTGTAAGCTAGTCCGCGTTTGTATGGGTGGAGCATTCCTTACAGTCAGATACACTCATCAGGGAAAAATTAAACAAATTTTAAAGTTGACATGCTTCATCCCAAACGGCATTTGTAGTAAAATGAAATCATATCAATGTCATTTTTTTGAAAAGGAGCTGCGTTTGATGAACAACAAGGGCTGTATAAAATGCGGAAGCACTGAAGCTGGCCAAAAAGAAATTGCCACAACTGGAACCGGATTGTCAAAGTTGTTTGATGTGCAGCATAACCGTTTTCTCGTCGTCTACTGTAAGAAATGCGGATATTCGGAGTTTTATAATAAAGAAACTTCAACTGCCGGCAATATATTGGATTTGTTCTTTGGAGGCTGATTGATTCTTCTCCCGATTTCATTAGGAAATGGGAACAAATTGATTCTGGCAGAAGAATAAATAGATGTGAAAATTTTCTTCAATGGTCCTAATGGGATTTCTTATCGATTCGTGATAACATAAATTGAAGACCGTTGTTTATTGGAGGAACTCAGTTGAAAGCGGAAACCGTTTCTAAGAAAAAATCAATATTTGAATGGGCCAAAGCGATTATTATCGCAGTTGTTCTGGCATTACTCATCCGCAATTTTATTTTTGCGCCGTATGTCGTTGACGGTGAGTCCATGGAGCCTACCCTTCTTGACCATGAAAGGGTATTTGTCAATATGACAGTTAAGTACATAGGCGAGTTTAAGAGAGGGGATATCATCGTACTAAACGGGGATGATGTCCACTATGTCAAGCGGCTGATCGGCTTGCCGGGAGACACAGTCGAAATGAAAAACGACCAGCTTTATATCAATGGAAAAAAAGTGGCTGAGCCTTATTTGAAGGCAAATAAAAAGCAAGCAAAAGAAGATGGATATGCCCATCTAACTGATGATTTCGGCCCGATCAAAGTGCCTGATAACAAATATTTTGTGATGGGTGATAACCGCCGAAACTCAATGGACAGCCGAAACGGGCTTGGACTCTTTACGAAAAAACAAATTGCGGGTACGTCAAAGTTTGTTTTCTTCCCATTTAACGACATTCGTAAAACCAACTAGGTATAAGCAGTTTCCTGAAAAGGAGCTGCTTTTTTATTCTTTTTCTCATGCATCCCCTAAAACCAGAACATAAATTCGTATATCTATAGAAAAGAAATTTTTGCAGAAATGCGAAACATATTCCCGTTATGCATCGTTATATTAATAATTTACGAGAATTTACGTTTTTTTATTCATGAAAAAAAGGAATAACTCATATGAATGAATAGATTCATATTGGCTGGAGGTTTTTTAAAATGGGAAGAATAAAAACCAAGATTACCATTCTGTTAGTGCTTCTGGTTTTGCTTGCAGGGGGGTATATGTACATAAATGATGTTGAACTGAAAGACGTTCCGACAGCGATTGGACAAACCTTGTCCTCCGAAGAAGAAGAGTATACAATCGAGGAATATCAAGTGACAAAAATTGACGGCACAGAATATCATGGAGAAGCAGAAAACGGCACGAAGATCATCTTCAACGGAAAAAAGCTAAATCAAGATTTGTCTGATATAAAAGAAGGCGATAAGATTAAGGCGTACTTCAGCAAATCAAAGCGGATCGACGGTTTAATCAAGGTTGCAAAAGTAAATGATTAAGTGAAAAACACCTTTCGGAACGGGACTGACCCCCGTTTTTGAGACAGGGATCAAAACACCTTTTATACAGCCAATTGCCGATAGCTTATCGGTGATTG
>NZ_JALNTO010000010.1:0-148853 GCF_023161785.1 Bacillus sp. 2CMS4F | reverse complement strand
TTTCTTTTATTTTATTACATGAGAATGGATATTTTAAGAAAAAATAAAGGCTGTCGAGATTTTCTCGACAGCCTGAAGACCTTTGTACAGGACAAAGGTCTTTTTCTTTATTTCTGAAATTGGCTTTCGTATAAGTCACTGTAAAATCCTTTTTGGCGTACCAGCTGATCATGGCTGCCTTTTTCAATCATTTCGCCGTCTTTTAATACGACAATCTGATCCGCTCTTTGAATGGTATTCAGCCTGTGAGCAATGATGACGCTCGTTCTCCCCTCCATTAAACGGGCAAGCGCTTCTTGGATTTTCACTTCTGTTACGGTATCAATGTTGCTTGTCGCTTCATCCAAAATGAGCAGAACCGGATCGGCCAGCACGGCTCTTGCTATGGAGATCAATTGTTTCTGTCCTTGACTGATGCCCGAGCCGTTTTGCGTCAGCACTGTATCATATCCGTTTGGCATCCGCTCAATAAAGCTGTGGGCATTCGCTGTTTTTGCTGCCGCCTCGACTTCCTGATCGGAGGCATCGAGCCTGCCGTAGCGGATATTTTCTCTAATCGTGCCTTGGAACAAGAACGAATCCTGAAGCACAAACCCCATGTTTTTTCTCAGGCTGGCCCTTGTCAGCTTTTTAATATCAATCCCGTCAATGAAAATGCTCCCCTCATTGGGCTCATAAAAACGGGCAAGCAGATTGGTCACAGTGGTTTTTCCCGCTCCCGTGGGGCCGACAAAGGCGATTGACTGCCCGGCCGGCACTGTGAATTGGAGGTGTTTCAGTGTCTGATTGTTTTCCTCGTAGCCGAAGGAAACATTTTGGAATTCAATGCTGCCTGTTTGTATCGGCTGATGCAGGGCATTCTTTTCATCCTCACGCTCCTCTTTTTCATCCAGTACGTCAAACACCCGTTCAGCGCCGGCAATAGCGGACAGCATCGTATTAAACTGATTGGCCAGATCATTTAATGGACGCGTGAACTGTCTTGAGTACTCGGCAAAGACAACGATGGTGCCGATGGATATCCAGCCTTTCAGCGCAAATAGTCCGCCGATTGCAGCAATGATCGTAAAGCTTAAATTGTTTAAAGAGTTCATCACTTTCGGGATAAAGCCGGAAATCGTCTGTGCCCAGAAGCCTGAAGTCTTGAGTGCTGCGTTTTTTTCCAGAAACTCAGCTGTAATCTGGTCTTCCCGTGAATACGCTTTGATGACCTTTGCGCCTGAAATGCTTTCTTCAATATATCCGTTCAGCTCGCCAAGATTTTTTTGCTGTTCTTTAAACAGTTTTCCCGTACGGTTTGTGATCCATTTCAGACTCACCGCCATTACCGGAATGATCGTCAGCGTGATCACCGTCAGCAGCGGACTCATATACAGCATGACGGCAATCGTTCCGACGAAGGTGATGACACTCGACAGAATTTGAATCACTGACGTATTTAAAGTGGAGCTGACATTTTCGATGTCATTGGTCACCCGGCTCATCAGCTCGCCATGCCGCTGTTTATCAAAAAACGGGATCGGCAGTTCATGCAGATGGGTGAACAGCTCGCTTCGCATTCTAAAGACAGTGCCTTGCGAAATCGTGATCATCCAATAGTTTTGAAACCAGAGTGATAAAGATTGAATGAGATATATGCCAAGCAGAATGAGCAGAACGGGAATAAGCCCGCTGACCGTCTGGCCGACGATGAAATGGTCGATAGCTTTTCCGATCACAAAGGGGCCGAGGAGCCCGAATATCGCGCTGATTACGACCATCAGCATAACGAGTATAAGCAGCCCTTTTCGTTCTGCCAGGTAAGACCAGATTCGTCTCAGGGTGCCTTTTGTATCCTTTGCTTTCGCTCTTTTTTTGGCGCGTTCTTTTTTATCGATTGGGATTTTGGGATATTGGAAAGGCTTGCGGATATCTTTCAGCACGACTCGCTCCCCTCCCTTCCGAATTGTGACTCGTAAATGCGCTTATATAAATGTGAGTCAGAAAGCAGCTGGCTGTGTGTACCTTTCTCTATCAGCTCTCCATCCTCGAGCAGCAAGATTTCATCAGCTTTCATGGCCGTTGTTATTTTTTGTGTAATGATTAAGGTTGTGCACTCATATGTGCTGATCGCCTCAAGCAAATTCGCTTCCGTTTGCAGGTCAAGCGCGCTTGTGCTGTCATCCAAAAGAAGGATGGATGGTTTTCTGATCAGTGCCCTTGCAATAGAAATCCGCTGCTTTTGGCCGCCGGACAAATTGACGCCTCTTTGTCCCAGGACGGTATCATATCCCTTCGGAAGCTTCATGATCGTTTCATGGATTTGCGCATGTTTGGCCGCTTCCATTATTTCATCAAGTGAAGCATTTTCTTTGCCCCAAGCAATATTTTCTTTGATAGTGCCTGAGAACAAGAGCACTTCCTGGGGCACAAATCCAATTTGCTTGCGAAGGCCCTCCGCCGGAAAGTCATCAATAGGCTTTTCATCTATGTAAATGCTGCCCGAATCCGGCTGATAAAGCCGCGGAATGAGCTGAAAAAGCGTCGATTTCCCTGATCCTGTCGCCCCGAGAATCGCGATCGTTTCTTTCGGCTTTGCGGAAAATGAGACATTGCGCAGCGCTTCTCTGTCCATATCCGGATATCGGAAGGACACATCCTGAAAGTCAATTCGGCCTGACAAGCGAGCTGAGAGTAATCCTTCCTCCTGCTCGTCACCTTCTGTTTCAAGCACTTCGCCGATTCTGTCGCCTGAGGCTTTTGCCCGGGTGAAAATCATAATCAAAAACGGGAACATAGAAAGCGCACCCGTAATTCGTGTCGCATAGTTAATCACCGCAACGACATCGCCGACCTGAGAACCTCCGCTTGTGATGCTGTGAGCTCCCGCCCATAAAATAAAAAGAATACAGAGGTTCATCAGCAGCATCAGCACAGGCATCGTAAATTCTACAAGCTGAAATGCCGAGACCGTTTTTTCCATCAGCATCGTGTTTGCTTTGATAAATCTCTTGACCTCATGGCTTCCGCGCAGCAGCGCTTTAATCAGCTTGATCGCGGTTAAATTCTCCTGCATGATCGTATTCACCTGATCCAGCCGTTTCTGCACAGACCGGAACAGCGCCCCGCCCTTTTTCAGTACCCAAAGCAAAAACAAAATCAGGATCGGAATCGTCACAAGAAGAAAAAAGCCGAGCTTCACATTAACAGCGAGTGACAGCGCAATGCCGCCCACAATCATTAGCGGCGCACGCAGCATAAACCTCAGACTCATAAAAATCAGGTTTTGCACCTGTGTTACATCGTTTGTCAGCCTTGTCATATAGGATGAGGACGAAAACTGTCCAAATGTTGAATAAGAGAAGGACTGGATTTTTTGAAAAAGCCCTTTTCTCGTATCGTAGGAAAAGCTTTGGCTCACATGGGCAGCATAAAAGGAATTCAGCATACCCGCCGCAAATGATAAAATGGTCAGTCCGATCATGACCGCACCCCATATCCAAACGTGCCGCATGTCTTGCTTCAAAATCCCATCGTCGATGATTTTTGCGATCAATAGAGGCTGTACCAGTTCAACCGCGAGTTCCGTCAGCATGAGAATCAGCGCAATTCCCACCAGAAGTGAGTATGGTTTTAAATATGATAAAGCCTTTGACATGTAAAAGCCTCCAAATCCCTTATACTCGATTGTCTCTTTCTTTACTTTACTATGATGGTCTTTTTGACGGCAAACGAAAACCCTCCCAAAAAGGAGGGTCTGCTTTATTGGTCTAATAGTTTTTCCACACGCTCCCGCATCTGCGGCACACTCAATCCGATAATCACCTGAAACGCTTTTCCGTTTCTGACGACGCCGTGTGCGCCAAGCGCGCGGAAGACGCTGTCGGGTTCGACCTTTTTTTCATCCTTGACGCTGACTCTGAGGCGGGTGGCGCAGTTTGTGACCTCGGTGATATTGTCTTTTCCGCCTAACGCTTCGATGTACAATGCAGCGGTTTCATCTGCCGTTTCTGCAGCGGATGCTGTTTCATCCTTTTTGTTTTTTCTTTCTCTGTATTCTTGTTTCGAATACAGCTTTGTTTCCTGCTGATCGTCAATTTCCCGTCCCGGTGTGGCAATATTGAATTTGAGGATCAGAAATCGGAAGACGAAAAAATAAATGGCAGTAAATGAGAGTCCAATCAGAATTTGATACACATACGTCATACCGTGGCTGCCAAAGAGCGGAATCCAGTTCAGGGTAACCGCCTCAATTAACCCGCCCCCCATGTTTCCGACAACACCGGCCATATACATGACCGTCGACATTGTCGCGGCGAGTACGGCGTGAACCGCAAATAGGAAAGGAGAGATGAATAAGAAAGTAAACTCAATCGGCTCTGTGATGCCGGCGACGATCGCCGTGAGTGTGACAGGAATCAGCAGGCCGGCAACGAGTTTTTTCTTTTCCTTTTTGGCTGTGACATAAAACGCGAGCGCAATCCCCGGAATGCCGAAGATTTTTGAATTGCCGTGAAGCGCGAATCCGCCTTGCGGGAACAGCTCCTTCAGCGGTTTGGCGCTTTGTGAATATTCACCAAGGTGCTGCGCCCAATACGTGACGATCCCGCCTTCCGCCACAGCCGGGCCGTAGATGAACGGCGTGTAAATAAAATGATGAAGACCGGTCGGAATCAAAATCCGTTCCAAAAATGTGTAAATCCAAACGCCCACCGCCCCGGAAGCGACAAGAAAGCTTTGAAGCGACCCGATTCCCGTTTGGACCATCGGCCAGATAAAAGACACGGCCAGAGCGACCGGAATCATAATGAAGAAGGAAATCATGACGATATACGTGGAGCCTTGAAAGATGCCGAGAAAATCAGGCAGTTTTTTATCAAAATAGCGGTTATGCAAAAATACGACAATGGAAGAAATAAAGATTGCCCCAATAATGTTGGTATCAAGCGTTTTAATGCCGGCAATCATCGTTAATCCGCTCGTTCCGCCGACCTCTTGATTCATGTCGACGCCAAAGGCGCCTCCCCAGACTGTCAGGATTGAGCTGACAAAGTAATTAAACGTCAAATAAACCGTAAGCGCTTCCAAACAAGCGCGCGCCTGAGCTTTTTTCGCCAAAGCGACTGGAATGCCGATGGCGAATAAAAGCGGCATTTGATTAAACACCGTCCAGCCGCCTTGCTCAATGATATACCAGCACTGATACCAAAACCCGTCAGGATCAGCGAGCGGCCCCATCAGGGTTTCGTTTTTGAAAAGCGTGCTGACACCCACGATAATGCCGGCGAACGCAAATAATAATACAGGCACAAACATTGCGCTTCCAAAGCGCTGGACTTTTTGCATCATACCAAAACCCCCTGCTACTCAATGTCGTTTGTTTCAGCTTCTTTGTAATCAACATATGCGCGGAACAATGCTTCGCCAACGAGAAAAAACGGCGCAAAAGCGACAATTTCTTTTTTATCACTCAATGTCACGGGCTTGCTTGTCGCATAAAGATTATGCGGTGTGAGCTGGGCGAGGACATTGTTTTTCAAATTCGTAATGGAAATAAAGGGAACTCCCTTTGCGGAAAGCATCCTTGCCTGCGGAATCAGTTCAGGCGTTTCTCCGGACAGCGAAATGATGATAAACAGGTCATTCACCTTAAAATCATCCTGCATCTGGTCAAATTCATTTCTGCCCTCGATTAAAATCAGATACTTATTGAGAGGGATAAACATTCTTTGCAAATCATGGGCGCATATCTTTTGCGCCGTTCCGGACCCATACACGAAAATGCGGTCCGCTTCATCAATCAGCTGGCACATGTCCGTCATGTCCTTTGTCCTTATAAATTTCAAATTTGCTTCAATATCATCCAGCAGCTTTTGAAAACTCATACTCTCGCCTTCTTCCGGCTGATCTTCCCACTTCAAAAAAACGCGAAATTCACTGTAGCCGCTGAAACCGAGCTTTTGGGCAAGACGCAAAATCGAGGAACGCGATACGCTGCATGCTTTCGCAAGGGCATCGATTCCAAGACGATAGCACGTGTTCTTGTGATTCAATATATATTTCAAAATATGAAAATCATTGTCATTTAATTTACTGTAATGCTGATTAATCAATTCTTCGAGCTGCATATCAGATCCCCCCATTTTCTTTCTATTATATACAATATAGATTTCGAAAATGGGGGATTTTTCAGTTATGAGATACGGCTCGGGCTTTGATCAAGCTCAGGCCAGAAATCTTTGTTGGCCTCCAATAAATCTTCGAGAATAAGCCTTGCCACACGGGCGTTCGGCACTGTTTTTGAGAGAATGAGCGCCTGCCATAGCTTTTGGAATGATTTTTCCGTCCACGCCTCAACTGTCAATTTTTCAACTGATACCTGCTGTTCCATCAGTCCTTTTTGGAACTGCGGAATGTTTCCGACTGTGATCGGTTCAGGCCCGTTTGAGCCGACGATACACGGCACCTCTACCATCGCTGTCGGGTCAAAGTTTGCGATTGCGCCGTTATTTTCAACAATTAAAAGCATTCTTTCACCTGTATTGTAGGCAATGGCGCGGGCAAGATCGACGATATATGACGCGTGATCGTCTATTTTGATTTCGCTGTTTTTAGAGGACTGCTCGCGTGCAATCATGTCGCATTGGCTGAAAATAAAGGCTTCGCGTCCTTCCATGACTTCGTTTGCCCGCGTATGGTTCGGGTTTGATTTTTTCACCATGTCATCCGGGAACAGATAATATTGTAAATACGTATTCGGCAATGTGTCCGGATCGGCGGCCTGCACGTCACGCGCTTTTGCGAACGTGTCATTCCAGCTCGCCTCCACCGCCTCGGACTCTGCGTTCGGAATATACCCGTACTGAGACACATGTTCCTTCAGCTTCGGCATTAAATCATTGCCCTCTTGATCCTGAATGGATGTCCACCAGCCGAAATGATTTAATCCATAATACCGGACCTTCATTTCTTTTCTTGAGGACAGGCCGAGAATTTGCGCCATACGGTCTTCGATACCGACCGGCATATCACAGATGTTGAGGATTTTCGAGTTCGGTCTGAGGCGTCTCGTTGCTTCCGCCACAATCGCCGCCGGGTTGGAGTAATTCAGCATCCACGCATCTGGCGAGTATGTTTCCATGTAATCTAATATTTCAAGCACGCCGCCAATTGAACGCATACCGTATGCGATACCGCCCGGTCCGCACGTCTCCTGGCCCACAACTCCGTACTTCAGCGGAATTTGTTCATCAAGCGCACGCATCGCGTATTTCCCTACCCTGATGTGTGCCATGACAAAATCAACGTCTGTAAAAGCTTCTTCCGGGTCAGTCGTCGCTGTAAATTCAATTTCGGGTGCTTTTTCTCTGATAAAAACGTCACAGGCCCCCGCGATCCGCTCCTGTCTTTCCTTATCATTGTCATACAGCTTCAGCTTTCTGATCGGAAACTCATCCAAATGGTCTAAGAGCATCAGAACAATCCCGGGAGTAAATGTGCTCCCTCCGCCCGCTATTACGATTGAGAATGATTTTTTCTTCATATGACGACCTCCTTGATAACGTTTACATTTTATTTATATCATGTGACAGCTTGTCTCGTAATGCTTTTGGCGCACTTAGGTCATTTGATCAGTTTTAGTTTTTTTTCCCATCGAGCGGGAAATTTCTCACTTATCTATCAGTTCAACAATTTGATTTTTTTACCTTTTTTGTAATCTCAAAGTCTCATCATCTGTGAAATTTGAGTGAATATACGCCCTTCCAATTCTTATGAAAAGGTTCTTTTGTACGATTCGGATACATGCCGAATTATTTATAATCATTTATATAAAACATCCATTTGTGCGTTAATTTAGGAAAGGCAGGGGACAAAAGTTGGACTCACATAAAGTCATCGAGCTTGCAAATCAGTACAGTGCAGCCGCAGAAGAGGTCAGAAGCTCAAAAATGCTCCTTGACTCCCGGTTATCTGCATTGGGCGATGCGTGGCAGGGAAAAGCAAGAGACACATTCGACCAGGATTTCGAGGAAACAAAAGCCGCCTACGATCAGTTCGAACAGGAGCTGCTTGAAACAAGCCAGGAACTTAAGGCAGCTGCCGTAAAAATAGAAGAACGAAAAGCTGAGATTGCCAGAATGGAAGAATTAGAAAGAAAAGCAAGAGAGGAAAGACATAAACTCGAGAGGTGAATAGCGTGTCAGGAAACATTGCAGTTGATCCGGATAAGCTTGAACAGCTGGCAAATGATGTGGTCACAGAATTAACTGATATGGAAAACAAATATAAGGATTTGCATGCGGAGCTGGGACAGCTGATTTTACAATGCGATCCCCGCTACAGCAGCTGTTTTTCGGGGGTTGGGGATGCTTGGAGCTCAGGAAAAGCACTCGTCAGCAAGCTGAGTGACAATGAGATATTCATCAGAAAAACGAGTGACAAATTTGTTGAGCAAGACAATATTTTACGAAAGCTTTATAACGCTTACGACAAATACGGAACGATGACAAGCTTAACCGCCCTGATGCTGACCCAGGGAAAATACTACGGATTAGGGCTTACAAAGTTTGTGAAACAGCCAAGCGGCTTACATACTGCACGGCATTCAAAGCTTCTATTGGACATTTCCAGAGCAGTAGACAGCTCCCGTTATCAAAAAGCAGCCAGAGTGCTTTTGAACCCAAAATATCTGTTTAAAAAGACAAACCGGCCATTTTCTGATTTGGTACATAAAAAGTTTACAAAATACTTTCCGCAGGACACGGTGGATTTTTCAAACAGCGTAAGGAGCTATACAAGAGGATTTGTTAATGAAGCCGGCGTACGCTCAACACTGAAGGATGTCGGAAAAACAGGTTTGAAATTCGCAAAAGGAAATGCCATTACAGCGACACTCATAACCGGAGCGACAGAAACGTTTGGAGCAGGCTTAAAGATCGCAGAAAATTACGCAAAATACGAAGACAAACCCGAAGTGCTCAAACGGGAAAATGCAAAAGCTGTAGGCAATGCAGTGAATAACACTATTTTTGTCGCTGGCGGCGCAACGGCAGGCGCTGTAATAGGCGGGGCGATCGGAAGTTTTGCAGGCCCTGTTGGTACTGTCCTCCTTGGCGCAGTTGGCTCTTATGTTGGCGGAGTGGTAGGAGAACAAATTGCCAAATTTACGGCAGGTTTCGCCGAAAAGGCAGCCTTAAAGCTGAAAGAACCGATTCATGCTGTTGTAAATACTGCCAAAAAGGGGCTGGAAGCGGCCGGCAAAGTCGTAAAAACGGTGAATGACGGCATAGATGCGGCCAATAAAACAATTCATAAAGGAATGGCCAAAGCAAAGAAAACGGCGGACTCGCTCATACACGGCGCAACCCATTTCCTTAAAGGCAAACTTTCATTCGGATAGGAGAATAAACCATGAATCAGTTTACGATCAGCTTAGAGGAGCTCATATTTTGTTTTTACAGCGAAGGCTTTTTTGAACAGGGCATGTCACTGAAGCAAGCCTATTTTCCTGAAATAGAAGATGAGCAGCTCGGATTTTTATTTGAAGCGGCCTGCCGTTCGCTTTTGGCGAAGGATGCTGCTGAATATCGGAATCATCAATACAGGTTAAAGGACGAGTATTGCCCGTTTATCCACGTATTAAATGACGCGGACTATACAGTGAAGCTTTCCAAGTTTGACGAGCAAGGCAGCGAACGGAATGTTTCCTGCCATGTTTCAAAATTCGGCACCTACTCCCATGAGCTTCTTTTTGATGAGCAAGTACATAGCATAAAAAAAATGGAATCAAGCGACGGATTACTTACAAAAACAGCTGAGTTTTTAAATATAATAGATACCGAGGATAAAAGCGAATCTATCCTGACTTTGACATCAAAAGAATTTGAAGCACTTCTGGAAGGTGCTTCCGAGACTCCCTCATACCTGAAGGAATTCCTTGGAAAGCACGACTACCAGGAGGACATTACCCGGTTTATAAATGATTTGTCATTACGCAAAGGAAAGATGGATACGCTGATGCGCCTGTCTTACGATAAAGATAACGCACCGGAAGTAGATGACATGGCTTTTATCCTGCCCGGCACCCGCCATACTTGGCTTGTAACGGGTATCACCCAGAATGAATTTACTGTCATGGCTGCTCATAAGTATGTTGTGAATCAAATCATTTCAAAACCGAACGAGAATCTGAATTGATAAAAGGAGAAGAGCATTGGAAAATCAAGTAGTCGAAGTCAAAAGCAGAATGTTCCTGAGAATATGGGCTTTTGTCGGATCTGCCGGTATGGGGCTTGCTTGTTTATGGCTGTTTTATATGGGGATTACCTTTCAAACGAAATATTATCTCCTAGCCATTCCAGCAGGTTTTCTATTCACCTTGTTTTGTTTATATTTATTTATCATCTTTTTTCCTGCCTTTACCCCTAGGGGAAATATCATCTTCCGTATTAAAACCGGAAAAGATGGTGAGATATTCACTGACAAAGCAGCTGTGAAATTTGCCGATATCAAGAAAATTGAAATGAATCGCAATAAATACCGCTTAAAAGGGATTTTTCAGGAAGATGTCATAATTCAAACAACTGACCACAAAACAATTCGCATCCCGACTTGGAACATCATCCCAAACCCTTTGTTTTTTGAAGCGGTTGAACGTTATATTGTCCCACATATGAATGATGAAGCGAAAACGAATTGGATCGGTCAGTTTACAGAGATTCAGCGCAATGTGTATTTAAAAGAATTTGAGAATCATCCGAAGCTTTAGGAGCAGCACATTGGAATCACATGATATCGAAGTCAAAAGCAGAATGTTTTTCAGAATCTGGCTGTTTCTCGCAACAGGCGGCGCCGTGATTGCAGGCGTGTGGCTGGTGTCAGAAGCCATTACGTTCGAATCCAAGTACTCTCTGCTTTATTTTGGCGGCGGATTGATGGCGATTGTCTATGGCTTGATCACATTTTCTATGGTTTTACCGGCGTTCACAAGCCGAGGACATGTTATTTTTCGTATTAAACAAGGGCCTGATGGGGAAATCTTCACAAAAAAACGCAGCGTGCCTTTTACTGAAATCAAGCGCATTTATATGGGACGCCACCAATACAGTTTGAAAGGGATTTTCTTTGAGGATATTATCATTGAGAAGAATGACGGCAAGATCGTTCGTATTCCGACTTGGAACATCATAGCCAATCCATTATTTTTCGAAGCGGTTGAACGTTATATGCTGCCCCATATGACGGAAGAGGCGAAAAACAATTGGATCAGCCAGTTTACAGAGATTCAGCGCAGTGTGTATTTGAAGGAATTTGAAGAGAATCCAAAGCTTTAACACCTCTCTCTCCTTTATAATGAAATGTAATTGAAGTTTGAGGGGTGCGCGTGATGCTGATGACCATTCTTTTATTTCTCGCGGCGGGACTTGCTGAAATTGGCGGAGGCTATTTGATTTGGCTGTGGCTGAGAGAAGCGAAGCCCGTCGGATACGGGGCAGCCGGGGCGCTGATATTGATTGTATACGGCATTCTCCCGACGTTTCAATCCTTCCCTTCCTTCGGCCGTGTATACGCCGCTTATGGAGGGGTGTTCATCGTACTAGCTGTCTTTTGGGGGTGGCTTGTCGATCGGAAAACTCCAGATCTGTATGACTGGATCGGCGCACTGATTTGTCTGATCGGTGTTTGTGTGATCTTATTTGCGCCGCGAGCATAACAAAATGGCCTGCTTATGAAAGCGGGCCATGTTTGTTTAATCCTCTTTTAAGTTGTTCAGCAGCACTTCATGCTCCTGCTGCGGTTCATCCAGCGGATAAATTCTCGCTGTTCCGGTTTCTTCATTCACATGCTGAATGTAAATCGGAACTCCGTTATACGTTACTTTCTTCATATCCGGTGATTCCACGATTTCTTTCGCTCTCTGTATATTCATCTCAACACCCTCCTTCACCCATAACGTTTCCATTTCTTGAAATAAGTATGCTTTATGATCCAGCGGTCATATTAAATTTTTTCAATCGTTTGTAGAAGGTGCTGCGCGGAATGCCGCTGATTTTCGCGGCTTGGGAGACGTTTCCTTTTGCCGTTTCAAGCGCATTGATGAGGATATCTTTTTGAATTTGCTCACGGAGATTAAGCGCCTTTGTTTCAGCCCCCTTTTCTTTTACGGGGCCGATCGGCAAGCCCGACGCTTCGAGCAATAAGGAAAGCGGCTCGTCACTCAGCCGTCCGTCCGGAAACCTGATGGAAAGGCGTTCAAAGACATTAAACAGCTCGCGAATATTCCCCGGCCACTTCCATTGCTTCAGTACGTCCAAAAAGGCAGGCGGAAGCTCTCCCGGCCATCCATTTTTCTGTGTGTAGTACGCAAAGAGGGCCTCAATATCTTCGAGACGGTTCCGCAGCGGAGGAAGCTGAATCGGGTAGACATGAAGGCGGTAAAACAGGTCCTCTCTGATTTTTCCGCTTTCTGCGAGTTCACGCAAATCACAATGTGTGGCAGCAATCACTCTGATATCAACCGGGATTTCTTTTGTCCCGCCGACCGGTGTAATCTTGCGTTCCTGAAGCACCCGTAAAAGCGCCACCTGCATCGAGTGGGAAATTTCTCCGATTTCATCTAGAAATAAGGTGCCGTGATTCGCTTTTTGGAAGGCGCCTTTGTAGCCATCTCGTTTCGCTCCTGTAAAAGCGCCTTCTGCATAGCCGAACAGCTCGCTTTCGATTAAATCCGACGGGACCGCTCCGCAATTCACGGCCACAAACGGGCCGTTCTTACGGTCGCTGTTTTCATGAAGCGCGCGGGCCGCGACTTCCTTCCCCGTGCCGGTTTCGCCCGACAGGCAAACTGTCGCATCAGCCGCGGCCGCTCGTTCAAGGCTTTTGAGCATCGCTTGCGATTGCCTGCTTTGTCCAAGGACTCCATTGAATCGAAAGGCCGGCTTTTTCTTTTGTTCCGATAAATAAAAACAAGTGCCGCTGTTCCCCATGGTGACCGCTTTTTCGATCGTAAAACCTCTTTCCTTCAACTCATAAAGATGCCGGCCTTGCCAATCCGGTATTGACGTTCGTATCGGCAGGCTTGCGCCGATGATGTGCTGTTTGGCATTGCAAAGCACGATCGGCACACGGGACGCTGCCCTATCGGCAAAGCGGCTGAGCAGTTCAAGCTCTTTCTCCCTGCTTTTGGCTGCCAATTCCCTTTCCGCGGCAAAGGCAATGGCCGCGGCAATGCCGAGCATATTTGGCTGTGCGTGCGCTGCCGGGCAAGAGATATCAATCACCCCCGCAAGACTGCCGTCCTCATAATGAATCGGTGCTGCTGAGCAATTCCAGTGATGGGAGGCGACAGAATAATGCTCTGATCCTTGAATGACAACCGGCTCGCTAATGTGAAGCGCCGTGCCAATTGCATTGGTGCCAACCGCAGTTTCTGTCCAGCACGCGCCTTCGACAAAATTAATGCGTTTGGCTTCATGCAGCGCGCGGCGATGGCCGTCAAGCGCCAGCACCATGCCGTCCGCATCAATTAATAGCGCCATCATTTCCATTTCTTTTATGGCGGGCAGCAGTTTTTCCAGATAAGGCATTGCGGTCGACAGAAAGAATGAATGCTTGTTTAACTGCTGATCCAGTTCCGTTTGCTGCAAAACCTTCGGGCCTTTTTCTAAATAGGGGTTAACCTCAGCCTTTCTGCAGCGGTGCCAGGACTCGGCTATCCTTTTTCTTATTCGGGCTTCGTCCAGCACGCCGTCTTTCACAAAACGTTTCCAGGTTTGCAAATCGTTCGGGATCGAATTCATTCCTTGATCGTTCCTCCCTTACACGCCGTTTTCATCTATTGTAGGGGAAAATTAAAGCGCTTTCAACAATAAAAAAAGCCGGCGCATTCGCCAGCTTTTCTTGTTATGCATGCACCGCAAGCCCAATTGTGCTTAACAATGCTTCGTGCAGCGTTTCCGACAGTGTCGGATGGGCCGCGATAAAATGCTCTGCCATATCCGCCGTCATTTCTCCATTCATGATGGCAGCCGCCTGGCCGATAAGCTCGGTCACATCCGGTCCGATCATTGAGACTCCGACGATTTCGCCGAACTCCGGTTCCGCCACGATCTTGACCTTTCCTTCCGCTTGGTGTTTGATGAGCGCCTTCCCGTTTGCGGAAAAAGGAAATTCACCAATCTGTACATCTCCGTAAACGTGTCTTGCCTGTTTTTCCGTCAATCCGATACATGCGATTTCCGGCGATGTGTAAATACATCGGGGCACGTTTTTTTCGTTCATTTTGACGTCGCGTCCTGAAGCGTGTGAAGCTGCGATGATTCCTTCATGGAAAGCAGCATGGGCCAGCTGAATGCCGCCGATGGCGTCCCCGCATGCGTAGATATGAGGCACATTGGTCTGCATCTGCTCATTTACGGGAATACCTTTTTGGGAAAAATCAATTCCCGCCTGGTCAAGCTGTAATCCATCCAGACGAGGTTTTCTGCCGATCGCCACCAGCACATAATCGGCCTTCGTCTTAAACTCACGCTGTCCGCTTTTCCATATCGCCGTTTTGGCTGCTTGATCAACACGCTCTAACCGGGAGGAGGTGTGAACTTCAACTCCGTCTTCCTCAAGCTTTTCCTGAAAAAGACGGGCGATATCCTCGTCCTCTGCCGGGATCAGCTGGCCGGCCGTTTCAATGATCGTCACCTTCGATCCAAGTCTGGCGAACAATCCGGCATACTCGCAGCCGATCACACCGCCGCCGACAATCACAAGCGAACCGGGAATTTCAGAAAGGCCGAGTGCATCTTTGCTGTCGATCACCCATTTGCCGTCAAACGGGGCAAAGGGCAGCTGGATCGGCTCTGATCCGGAAGCAATCAATATTTGTTCAGCCTCTCTGATTTCTTTTCCGTTCTCCCCTTCGATCAAGAGCTTCTTGTCAGAAAGAAAGGAGGCCTCTCCCTTCACGACTTGTATTTGATTTTTTTTCATTAAGTACTGTACGCCTTGGACAAGCTGGCTGACAACCTGCTGTTTTCGGCTCTGCATTTTGTCCCAATCAACCGATATTGCACCGGGCGGAAGTTCAATGCCGAAGCGCCCGGCATGTTTGATTTTATCGAGCACATTTGCGCTTTCTAACAAAGACTTCGTCGGAATGCAGCCTTCATTCAGACAGGTTCCTCCAAGTGAGCCTTTGTCAATGAGCAGCACCTTTTTTCCCTGCTGTGCCGCTGAGACTGCTGCCGCATAGCCCGCTGGTCCCCCTCCGATAATGGCTAGTGTCATGTTCTTTCACCTGCTTTTCTATAAAATTAACGCTGCCGGTTCCTCCAGATATGTTTTGATCGTCTTCAGAAATTCAGCTGCCGGAGCGCCGTCACAGGTTCTGTGATCAAACGTCAGGCTGAGCGGCAGTATCGTACCTCTGACAATCTCCTCCCCTTGAAAAACCGGCGTGTCAAAGCTTGCTCCGATGCCGAGAATGCCTGTTTCGGGCGGATTTAATATCGGCGTAAAATGCTCCACGCCGGATGCGCCAAGGTTTGTGATTGAGAAGGTCGAGCCTTGCAATTCTTCGCTCCCCGCACGTCCCTCGCGTGCTTTTTTGGCGTTTTCTGAAATGGTTTTGGCCAGCTCAATCAGCGGCAGTTTTTCAGCATGACGAATGGCAGGCACAACCAACCCTTTTTCAAGAGCAACAGCCATTCCGAGATGAACATGAGGATGTGTGATAATGCGCTCATTTTTGTAGAAGCTGTTCAGCATAGGGTGTGCTTGGAGAGCGAGCACCGCAGCTCTTGAGACAAAATGAGTGATCGTCAATTTCGTGCCGTGCCGTTCCTCAGCTGTCGGCGAAAGCTGTTTTTGAAGAGCTGCCAGCTTCGTGATATCAGCCTTCATTGTAATCGTCAGCTGGGCGCTGTTTGCCAAGCTTTCCTGCATTCGGGACGCGATCACTTTTCTCATGCCTGTAACTGCCGTTTCCTGCGCCTTTTGTTCGGAAACTGGCTCAGCCTGTTCCCTTTTTTGTTCAGAAAGCGCCTTTGTGACATCATCCTTTACGATTCGTCCGCCCGGTCCCGTGCCCTTCAGATTTTTCAGGTCTAACCCTGCTTTTTCCGCTATTTTTCTGGCGACTGGAGAGATTTTCAGTCTGTCTTTTTTAGTGTTTGCGGGTTTGTTCTCCTGTTTAGGAGGCTGGGGATTGGCTTGCCTGCTAGCTTCAGCGGCTGGCTCTTCCGTTTCTTCCTGTACCGATTCATTAGCGTCCCCGATGTAGCAAATGGCCGTGCCAGGCGGAACCTCTTCCCCTTCTTTCACCTTAATATCAATCAGCGTGCCCTTTTCAGGCGCTTCGATTTCCATTTCAATTTTCTCCGACTGAATGCTGGCGATGCTTTCTCCCTTTTCAACCGGATCTCCCACTTTTTTGTTCCAAATCGATACTTCTCCTTGTTTCATGGCCATTCCCAACTTTGGCATCACTACTTTGACCGCCATATGTGTCCCCCCTTTAATTCACTGCCGGCTCGCCAAGCAATTCAAGCGTGACGCTGACGATTTTATCTGGTGTCGGCAAATATTGGTCTTCTAGCACTGGCGAAAACGGCACAGGTGTGTGCGGCGCTGTAATCCGCTTAATCGGCGCATCCAGCAGATCAAAGCCTTTGTCCGCCACAATCGCGGCTATATCTGTGGCTATGCTGCATCGCGGGTTGGCTTCATCAATGATGATCAGCCGGTTTGTTTTTTCTAACGATGTGAAAATCGCTTCCTCATCCAGAGGAGACAGACTGCGCGGATCAAGCACCTCGGCTTCAATGCCTTTTTCTGATAATTGTGCTGCCGCTTCGAGTGCGGTATTGACCTGCTTGCCGATCGCAAACAGCGTAATGTCGCTGCCCTCGCGTTTGATGTCCGCTTTTCCGAGCGGAATTGTGTAATACTCTTCCGGCACTTCGCCTTTCATGTTGTAGGACGTTTTGTCTTCAAAAAAGAACACCGGATCGTTGTCTTCGATCGCCGCAAGCAGCAGACCTTTGGCATCATACGGATTCGACGGAACAACCGTCTTCAGCCCCGGAATGCTTGTGAAAAGGCCGTACAGCGACTGAGAGTGCTGTGCCGCAGCCCGGAAACCCGCTCCGTATGTGGTGCGGACGGTAATCGGCACTTGCGCTTTTCCGCCGAACATATAGCGGAATTTTGCCCCTTGGTTGATGACCTGGTCAAAGCACGTGCCGATGAAATCGTTAAACATCAGCTCCGCAATCGGTCTCAGCCCTGTTGATGCCGCAGCCATAGCGGCGCCCATATAGCCCGCTTCAGAAATGGGCGTATCCAGCACCCTGCTCCGTCCAAATTCCTGAACGAGCCCTTTTGTGACACCTAATACGCCGCCCCATGCTTCGTCATCCTGCAAATGATCGACTGCCGCTCCTCCGGCTACATCCTCACCGATCAACAGCACATTTTCGTCCCTTCTCATCGCAAGTTTCATTGCCTCGTTGATCGCGTCTGACATGCTTATGACTCTTGCCATCTTACATTCCTCCTTTTTCGTATGAGACATATACATCTGCCAGCAGCTCTGATTCTTTCGGATATGGGCTGTCTTCGCTGAAGGAGACTGCTTTTTCAATCGATTCGCTGACACGCTGTTCAATGTCTGACAGCTTATTGGCATCTGTTTCTTTTAAAAGGTAGTTTTTAAAACCTTGAATGGCATCCTTTTCTTCAAGGTGCTCAGCTCTTTCATCCTTTGTTTTATAGGTTTGGGCATCTCCTTCGAAATGGCCGTAGTTTCTGTAGGTCATGCATTCAATCAAAGACGGGCCTCCGCCGTTTCTTGCTCGTTCAATCGCTTCCTCTGCTGCCTGATAAACTGCTAAAATATCTTTTCCGTCCACGGTTACTCCCGGCATGTTATAGGCAGCTGCCCGATCAGCGATTGAATCACAGGCTGACGCGTACTCAAATGGCGTGGCTTCGCCGTAGCCGTTGTTTTCAGCGATAAACACAACTGGAAGATTCCATACAGCTGCTAAGTTGAGGCCTTCATGGAAAGTCCCTTGGTTATTTGCTCCGTCCCCAAAAAAGCAAACGCTTACATTTTTAGTCTGTTTATATTTAGCCGTGAGCGCTGACCCGCATGCGAGCGTAAATCCGCCCCCGACGATTCCATTTGCCCCTAACATACCTTTATTGAGATCGGCAATGTGCATAGAACCGCCCTTGCCTTTACACAGTCCGGTCGCTTTCCCGAATATTTCCGCCATCATGCCATCCAGATCACAGCCCTTGGCGATACAATGCCCATGCCCTCTGTGTGTGCTTGTAATGCTGTCGCCATCATCTAAGTGAGCGCACACGCCTACAGCTACCGCTTCTTCACCGGCATACAAATGGACGAATCCGGGAAGCACTCCCTCTGCGAACAGTTCATGCACTTTGTCCTCAAAGCCCCTGATTTCCAGCATCTTTTGGTACATCCACAGCGCTTTTTCCTCAGTTAATGACAAGCCTTCTCGTTTTAACAGTTCCATTGTGTGTGCCTCCTTCTATTTAGGGTTCGCCTTAATGAATGCAAGAAGTGTGCCAGCTATTGGATGCCCGTAAAATCAGTCTTCTATGTTGATACCAGGAGACAGTTTGAGACAGGTGTCTCATTTTGTCTCGATATGAAACCATGTGTCTCGTTTTATTCCAAATAAAAAAGACCGGGCACCTGCCCGGCCTTTTGACGTCGATCGACATATTTATTTCCTCGGAAATCTTATCAACTTCCTAATGCCTCTGCATCGTTTTTCTGAATGGCGATTTCAGGAGTGAAATCAATTGAATATTTTACATAACCAAAGCCGCCGTCCCCATCCTTCTGCATGCAGTCTATCGTGCCTCTGAAATATGTATACCCTTTTTGATTAAGCGTTTTTCTGACGGTTTCCGCCATCGCCGCGGCATCTGTTTTTGTTTTTCCGCTTGCATCTAACTGAATCGTCAAACTTAGCGGCGCTCTTTCAGCCAATTGCTTGCTCCATCTTGTATCTAATGTAAACTGGGCGTGATCAACGCTGATATCTGCTTCGGCTTTTATAAGTTGCGGAACGGCTTTTTTCAAATCCGCTTCGATTTCCTTTGATGCTTCTTGATTTAGATGTTTTGCAACAGACTCGGTATAGGCTTCTTCAATCCCATCGCAGGTTACCTTAGGATGGAGAAACCCCATCGCGCACATTTGGTAGCTTTGAGATTGGGTGTTTGCTTGAAACACATATTCCGAGGTTTTGGCGTTATAAACTCCATTCGTGATCTTAATTTCTTTTTGAGGATAGGTCTGTTTCACATATGATGTGAGCTTTTGTTCTGCGGCATTTTTCGAAAAAGGATCACCGAATAAAACATGATAGATATATAAGCCACATCCACATACCGCAATGGCAAGGAAGCCGAACACCATTCTTTTCATTTTCACACCCTTTTCGGGTTATGTACGTATTACAGTTCTTGTTTTTCTTCAACCGCCCTGTTAAGTGCCTGAAGCATGTAACCAATGCCTTTGTACGGTGCCAGCGGCCAGCTGATATGCTGATGATCTCCGACGACCGTGTTAAGGACTTTACGATATTTTTTCCCGCCGAGCATGACGAGCTCTTCTTTTTCAAGAAAACCCTTTTCACGATATTGGCGGCTTAACTTCTCCTCTGTCATAATCTCTGGATGACCGCTCCCGAATGCCACATCGTAGTTTTCCGGCACGATGTCATCAGGACGCAGGAACCCATGCTTTGCCGACAAAATGACCCAGTCGTCAAAAAAAGCTTTCGCATACCGCTCGCACGCCTGATGAAACGGGCTCAGGTAAGCGTCTTCCGCCCTCGTCGGCCCTGCATCAGGCTGAACATCCCAGATTTTTTTCGCGCCGCAGGGGATGATGCATAGTCGTTTCATATTGATTTTCGAACTCCTTTTATCTTCTGGACTATCACAATGATTAAGATCCCGATCATGATCGCACAACCGACAGCGAACGTAATCAATGGATACAAAAGAGGAAATATGACATTGGGAATCACTTCATACATCTCAGAATGATACCCCATTGAATTTCCTCCAACATATGAAAAATTAAGCAGTTTTACACTCAATGGATCCTTGCTTCTATCAGAATAGCTTAGAAGCTTCTCCTTTACAGTCCCATCCTGATGAATCCTGATTATTTTCCATTTGCTTTTTTCAAGACTTATTTGATCGTCAGTTATTCTCTGAACAATGTAAACCAGATTTTGATCAGTCTTTCGATCCTTTACCGTTAATATTTCAAGCCATGAAAAGTATCGCCCTCCTCTTTCTCGATTAGAAAGCCATACTTCAGAAGGTGATGAGAGATCTCGGCCGTCTAATTGATACTGTATGTTAACAATCTCTCCGGCAGGAACGTTTTCGTCTTTATCCCAGCTTGTCAGGGGCGCATGTTTTCCTGTTTTGGCCTCAATAATCCTAATATGATGATTAAAAATGTTGATATTTTGAGTATCTATCGCATGTTGATAACCTTGCTTTTCTTGATATGCATAATGAATGTCATAACGATTTGTTATGCTGTGATCTATTATATTTTCTCTCAATAGTACAAAGATAGGATAGGCTGAAATCACGATCAGCAGCAGGCCTATACATGTACAAAAATGCATTCTCTTCATTTGATTCTCCTCTTTTTTTCATACTTATCAATGTACCATAAATCCAACAAATCGTCTCCTTTATTTGGAAAGCGTTTCGAATGACATAAAAAAAGAGGGGGTTCCCCCTCTACTTCAACAGCTTCAATGCCGCTTGCTTCAGCAGCTGAACGCTTCGCGGAAGAATATCTTCCTGGATATCGAACTTTTCATGATGATGCGGGGCAGCGATGTCGGTGCCAATGATCATATATGTCCCTTTTCCTCCCCGCTCCTGAACTCTTTTGATCATATAGCTTGCGTCTTCACTTCCTCTTGAGCCGGTGTGGATGCCTTGCAGTGAGGAAAATCCGCCAACCTCTCCAGCAGCTTCTAGCACGGTCGAAACCACTTCCTCGTCACATTTGATCGAAATCGCTCCGCCGATGATTTCGATCAAATGTTCAAGCTCATGCATGGCTGCGCTGTGGGCGATGATCTTTCTCACCCGCTCTTCCAGATCGCGGTTGACCGCTTCTGAATCTGACCGCGTTTCAATGATCATTTTCGCGTGCTGCGGGATGATATTGGCCGCTGTTCCGCCTTCAAGCACGCCGACATTGATCCGGGTATCGCCCGAACTGAAACGCGGAATGGCATGTATATTTAAAAGTGCCGTCGCCGCCCCGAGCAAAGCATTTCTGCCATGCTCAGGAGCCGCTCCTGCATGTGAGGAGACGCCCCGGAAATGAACAGCCATTTTCGTAGTGGCCAGGAATCCTTCTGCACCGCCGTATATTTCTCCAAGCGGCACATTAGTCCCCAGATGATGGCAGAGGAGATAATCAACATCGTCCAGCATGCCTTTCTCAGTAACGGCATACGCTCCGCGGACACCTTCCTCGGCGGGCTGGAAAATCAGCTTCAGAGTACCTGCAAAGTTTTGATGTGCCAGCGCTTCAGCAACACCTAGCCCGATTGCGGTATGTCCGTCATGGGCGCATGCGTGCATATTTCCTTCAAATGCAGAACGGAAGCCCTTGGCGTGAGGACCATGGTCAGCATCTGCGCTTTCTGTAATCGGAAGTGCATCCATATCAAAACGAAGCGCAACGACGGGTCCCGGCGCACTTCCTTCAAGTCTTCCGATGACAGCGGTATATCCGCCTTTCATCGGCGCAATGATATCAGGATCGGCTCCATTTTCAATTGCACGGTCAAAAGCGCGCTTCAGTTCTTTTTCTGAAGGAACGCCTCTGCGGGCCTCGCCATCCATTGCGTCCTTGCCATATGTCACGTGATATCCCAGGGCTTGAAGAGTTTCCACAACCTTTCCGGCTGTGCGAAATTCTGTGAAGCCCAGTTCGGGATGCCGGTGAAAATCTCGTCTTATTTGAATCATATCCATATGTCTCCCACCCTTTGTCGTTTTTATTTTGCATAAACGCCCGGTCCGATCGGCCAGCCGAAAGCGTACCAAATGAACATCATGAGAAGCCACGCCAAGAAGAACAGAACCGTATACGGAATCATGGTTGAGATCACAGTTCCGAAGCCCGCATCTGATTTGTAGCGCTTATAGTAAGCCATCAGCATCGGCAAATACGGATTCATTGGCGTAATGGTGTTGGTCGCGGAATCCGCAATCCGATAGGCAATTTGAATAAACGCGGGATGAAAATCCAGCAGCATCAGCATCGGGATAAACACGGGGGCCAGCAGCGCCCATAAAGCAGAGCCGCTCGTAATAAACAGACTGACGACACAAGTCAGCAACGAAAATCCGATTAATACAGGAAACCCGGTTAAATGGACGGATTCCAGAAAGCCTGCTCCCTTTACAGCCATAAAAATTCCCATATTGCTCCACGTGAAAAAGGCGATAAACTGTGAAATGACAAAGACAAGCACAATAAAGCCTGACATGCCTTTAATGGAATCTCCCATCAGCCTCGGGACGTCTGTCTGATCCTTAATGCGTCCGGCCACGATGCCATAGACAACCGATACAGTAATAAAGAACAGCAGAATGATGGGGATGATGCCTTTCAGAAAAGGCGAGGAAAGAATTGATCCGTTTTCAGGATCACGCAGGAGCGCTCCCTCTGGAACGACTAATAACGCAATGACTCCAGCATATAAAAGAGCCGCTGCCCCGGCAGCCTTCAGTGCTTTGATCTCTTTTCCCGTTAACGCCACCATTTCAGGCTTATATTCTCCGCGGTAGCTGCCAAGCCGGGGTTCAACAATTTTATCAGTAACCCATGCACCGATAAAGGCTAAAACAAATACGGAGGCCGCCATGAAAAACCAGTTATCAACAGCCGATACCTGAGCATTTTTATCGACGGTTTGTGCGACCTGTGTGGTAATTCCGGAAAGAAGCGCGTCTGTCCCGGCGATCATCAGATTGGCCGTAAATCCTGACCCTACACCTGCCGCAGCGGCCGCAAAGCCGGCAAGCGGATGACGCCCGGCTGCCATGAAGATCAGGGCGCCCACCGGCGGGATAATGACCCATGCCGCATCAGACGCCAGATTCCCTAAAATCCCGACAAATACGACGGAATAGCTGATGATCGCTTTCGGAACATGCGCCATCATCTTTTGCAGCACAGCCTCGATCAAACCGACGCGTTCCGCCAGCCCGATGCCGAGCACCATCGTGAGCACAAGTCCGAGAGGCGGAAATTGAACAAAGTTGTTCACCGCTTCCGTCAGCATCCAGTGAATGCCCTCGGTGCTGAGCAAACTCTTAACGGCTATCTCTTTCCCATCTCCCGGATGTGTCACTGCGTTACCTGCCAGCACAACAGACATGGCAATGATGATCATCGATAAGTAGATAAATAACATAAAAGGATCAGGCAATTTGTTTCCGACCTTTTCGATCCACTTTAATATTCCTTTATGCTCGATTTTTTGTAAAGAATCAGCGGTCATGACTTCCGGCAGATGTTTAGCCATAGCGCCCTCCTATAATCGGTTTTAGTTGATCTTCATTGAAATCGATTCACGGGAATGCAGAATAAAATAGACTGAATTTACAAATAATTTAACGCCTGCTGATAACGCTTTTTCATCGAACGTGAATTTAGGATGGTGATGCGGATAGATCATCTCCCCGGTTCCCGCTCCCAAAGCGATATAACAGCTCGGCACTCGTTCAGAAAACGCGGAGAAATCTTCTCCGCCCATCATTGGCGCTAACGGAAATACCTGATCCTTCCCCCACAGATTCTCCGCTGCTTGTCTGACCAGTTCGGTTACGTTCGGATCGTTTACCACAGACTTGTATCCATGGCGGTAATCAAAATCATACGACGCGCCATGGGCTTCAGTTACGCCTTTTATAATGGTTTCCATGAGCGCTTCCGTATTTGCCCGGACTTCCTTTCGAAACGTCCTTACCGTCCCTCCAAGCGTCACAGTATCGGGGATCACATTGTAGGCGGAGCCCGCATGACACATGGTAACAGAGAGCACCAGTCTTTCGGCAGGATCTGTATGTCTTGAGGCAATGCTTTGCAAATGAGTAATGACTTGTGAGGCAATCACAAGCGGGTCAATACACTGTTCAGGCTGAGAGGCATGCCCGCCTTTTCCTTTAATCGTGATATCAAAGCGGTCAGAGTTAGCGGTGACCGGGCCTGATGCCAGTCCGATTTTTCCTAAAGGCATGGCAGAAAACAGATGGATGGCTATGCATAGATCAAGACGGTCCGCAACACCAGCCTTCACCATTTCCTGCGCCCCGCCAGGATGAACCTCCTCGGCATGCTGAAAAATAAAGTAGACTTCGCCGCTAAGCTCATCCTTTTTCTGAGACAAAATCTCAGCCGCCCCAAGCAGCATGGCGGTATGCCCATCATGCCCGCACGCATGCATTACACCTGGATGGCGGGAGCGAAAATGACTGTCATGCTCCTCTTGAATCGGCAGCGCATCCATATCAGCGCGCAGCCCAATTCGTTTGCCCGGCCGCGCACCGCTCAGCCGGGCAACGACACTTGTCCTTGTCGGGCGGCTGATCTCAAGATTTTCAAAAGAAGAGAGTGTATCATATACAAATTGAGCTGTTTTTTCTTCTTGAAAGGACAGCTCCGGGTATTGATGAAGATGTCTCCTCCATTCAATCACGTTCTTATATATACTGGCGTATTCATCCATCATGCTTCCAGCCCCCATTCTGTTTTAGAAACTCTTGCATTTACTTTATTGATTATATGGAGCTGGTTCAATTGGAATGTCAGACAATCTGACTTATTGAATCAAAAAAGAAGAGGAAATCTGACAGATTCCTCTTCGTCTGTTGAATTTTTGCACAGTGAAAATAAACATTTCCTAAATAACTAACTTATAAAGCAAAAAGAGCGTCCCACTTCGCTTTTACCTTGAATTAGGAAACATCTACTGTTGCTCCGCCCCATCAAGATACTTCCTCTCAAATTCATCGAGCAATGCACGCACTTCGTCTGTTGATTTTGTGTTCATGCATTGGTTTCTTAATTCACTTGCCCCACGGAATCCACGGAGATATATCTTGAAAAAGCGAGGAAGCGGTTTGTATGCTCGAGCTTCTGTTTTTGAATATTCATCATGGAGATCCAGATGCAGTCTCAAAAGATCAATCAATTCCTTGCTGCTATGCTCTTTCGGCTCCTTTTCAAAAGCGAAAGGATTCGTAAAAATACCGCGCCCTATCATAATGCCATCGACACCGTATTGTTCAGCAAGTTTTAAGCCGGTTTCCCGGTCAGGAATATCCCCATTGATCGTCAAAAGGGTATCTGGTGCCACCTCATCACGAAGTTTCTTAATCTCCGGGATGAGTTCCCAATGCGCATCCACTTTGCTCATTTCCGCTCTTGTACGCAGATGAATGGAAAGATTCGCAATGTCTTGCTTCAAGATGTGTGTCAGCCAGCCGCGCCATTCGTCCACATCTGTGTAACCAAGCCTTGTCTTCACACTTACAGGCAATCCCCCTGCTTTTGCTGCTTGTATTAATTCTGCTGCAACTTCAGGACGACAAATAAGGCCGCTTCCCTTTCCATTTCCCGCCACATTAGGCACAGGGCAGCCCATATTGATATCTAGACCCTTAAAGCCTAATTCCGCCATACCAATACTCATTTGGCGAAAGTTCTCAGGCTTGTCTCCCCATATGTGGGCTACCATTGGCTGTTCATCCTCAGTGAAAGTCAAACGGCCGCGCACACTATCCTTTCCATCCGGGTGACAATAGCTCTCCGAGTTTGTAAACTCCGTAAAGAACACATCAGGTCTTCCTGCTTCACTCACTACATGGCGAAACACAACATCCGTCACATCTTCCATTGGTGCCAGTACAAAAAAAGGCCGTGGTAATTCACGCCAGAAATTATCTATCGTCATTACATTCAAATCCTTTCATTATGGGATACAAACCCAAACCTTTATCCCAAAATTAAAAAGCTGACCATACTTCTTTTACACTTATAGCATGCTTAAGCACTTCTTATCAAACGATAGTAAATTTTGAACATTTAAATCTTTACTAATCACACATAAAAAGTGACAAAGTAAACCGAGTAAGAAAGGCAGTTTGGGTCATAGGTTTAGGTACATGATCCAAATTTCAGTGTATGTTCCTGCAAATTTTCTTTCAATAGCTTGGGTGGGTTGCGCATGAAAAAGACCCGGAAATCGGCAATGTTCATTCTACCGAAATCCAGATCTGATTAGGACTTAATGAGACGATTTCAACACAAGCTTCGCCACTGCTTCAACGTGAGCTGTCTGCGGAAACATATCGACAGGCTGAATATATTCCACGCGATAGTCTTTCGACAGCGCCTGTAAATCCTTCGCAAGCGTGGATGGATTGCAGGAAACGTAGACAAAGCGTTTCGGTTTGACTTTTTTGATCGTATCCAGGAACGTGCTGTCACAGCCGGTTCTTGGCGGATCAACGATGACGACGTCCGGGCGGAAGCCTTCTTTCGTCCATTTCGGGAGCCAGTGCTCGGCTGTTCCTGTTACGTACGTGGCGTTTGTCATGCCGTGTTTTTTGGCATTTTTCTTGGCATCGTCAATCGATTCTTTGATGACGTCCATGCCGCGGACTTCCTTCGCTCCGTCGGCCACCCACATGCCGATGGTGCCGACGCCGCAATACGCGTCAACGACTTTTTCTTTCCCGGTCAGCTGCGCCGCTTTTTTCACTTCATCATACAGCTTGACGGTTTGCTCCGGATTGAGCTGGAAGAAGGCGCGGGCGCTCAATTCAAAAGATACGTCGCCGAGCACCTCTTGAATCACGGTATGTCCGGCGAGGGGTTTTGATTTCTCACCGAAAATAACAGAGGTTTTCGCTCCGTTTACATTTTGAATAATGGATTTCACCTCAGGCAGGCGCTTTTGGATCGCTTTGACGATTTCTTCCTTATGCGGAAGCGTTTCTTTTGCTGTTACAAGCACGACCTGCACTTCGCCTGTTTCAAAACCGACTCTCGTCACTATCGTGCGAACGTCGCCTTTTCGTTTTCTTTCATTATAAACAGACACATTGAAGTCCTCTAAAATGCGGCGGACGATGCCTGTTGTTTTGTTGGTTGCCGGATGCTGAACGATGCAGTCTTTGATCGGCACGATATCATGAGAATCAAGGCCGTATAAGCCGGCGATGATGCTGCCGCTTTGTGAGCGTCCGATCTGGAATTGGCTTTTGTTGCGGTAATTCCATGGGTTGTCCATGCCGACCGTTTCTCTGATATCCATGTTTTCGACTTTAAACTTCGTATGGCGCTCCAGAGACTGGATGACGATGTCGCGCTTTTCCCGAAGCTGCTGGCTGTAAGCAAGATGCTGAAGCTGGCAGCCGCCGCACTGCTCGTAGACAGGGCAGGGCGGTGCCACCCGATGCTCCGAAGCCTTGCGAATCTTCTTGATCCGTCCCTCCGAAAACTTCGGCTGCACTTTCGTCGCTTGGACGACAACCTCTTCACCAGGAAGCGCGCCGGGCACGAACACGACTTTTTTCTTGAAATAGCCGACGCCTTCCCCGTTAATTCCGAGACGTTTAATCGTCAGCGGAAAGGTCTGTCCGACTTTCAGTTCGACGGGCGCCTTTTTGTTTTGTTGGTTCACGTTGTTCTCTCCGTTTCTATATGAAGCTTTCTGCAGATGGCAGAAAGTGAAATGTTTTTTTCACATCTTTCTAGTATAACACGTTTGCACGATTTCCTTCATTGTCAGACGAATTATTCTATACTCCTCCACAAATATAACGACGCATAGCTCAAATAAGGCTCCCACTCCTTGCTCATCGCGAGCATAACATCCTTTGCCGGTTTGTCGTCCAAATTGAAGTGGCGTTTGATCGCGTTTTGCAGTCCGATATCTGCCAGCGGGAATAAATTGGGCCGTCCAAGCCCAAACATCAGCACGTTTTGTACCGTCCATGGGCCGATGCCTCTGATTTTGATCAGTTTCTTCATGATGTCTTCATCTGTCAGTTGGGGCAGCTCTGACAAGTCGAGTGTGCCTTCTGCGATCATCCTTGACGTATCAATGGCGTATTCCGCTTTTCTCATGCTGAACTGGAGCTCGCGGAGATCTTGATAATCCAGCGCCGCAATCGTTTCCGGCTTCGGATAGCACCACACGCCGTCCTTCTGCTCGCCGAACGTATGGACAAACCGTTCTGTCAAGGTGTACGCAAAAGATAGATTCAGCTGCTGGTGCACAATGCATTTCATGATACAGTTGTACACGCTGTAGTCCAATACAAGCGGCGTGCCTGCATGCTCTTCAAAAATCGCGGAAAGATTCGTTTTTGAGAAATGATCAAGAACATGCTGCAAATCATGTTCCCATTGAAAAATCCGTTTGATTTCCTTCATCATGTCTTCCTGCTCTGTTTCCCCGCTGACGAGAAACTCGGGCTCGTCCGCATGGCCTAACGCCTGCACCTTCACAATACATACGTAACCGGCCTTATTTCTGATCGGCACTCTTATTTCCCGCGCTTTCAAATCAACTGCATTAAGAGGATCTAACGACAGCCTGTCGAGCACACGGTCAAAATGGTACGGCGGTGTGACCGATACTTTTTCTTTCCACATATGATCAGCCCTTTTTCCGTTTTTTGTTCAGTATACCACGCCGCTGGAAACCGGTAGAAAACACTGTATACTTTTCTGAAAAAGGCTGCATGATATAATGGCAGGTGGAGGGTTGTTTATGATCAACATTACCGCTATCACAACACAGCATCAGCTTTTGAAAAATATACCGATCGAACGGGTTGAACAGCCGGATATTGCGTGGTACTGGGTTGATTTTTACGGCCCTGAGGAAACGGAAACCGCGTTATTGAGAGATTTTTTTCATTTTCATCCGCTTGCGATTGAAGATTGCTTTCAGCATATGCAGCGTCCGAAGCTTGACCATTACGACGGCTATCGCTTTTACGTGCTTCATGCGCTGAATCAGGAAACACTTGAAACCGAGGAAGTCGATATCTTTCAAGGCGAAAAATTTGTCGTCACCTTTCATTTACACGAAACGCCCGGTATCGCCAAAGTCCGGGAGCGTTTATATGCTTCACCGGACATGTTAAAAAAAGGGCCGGGGCATATTTCTTACATGATCATGGATCAGCTTGTTGATGAATATTTTCCTCTGGTGTACAAAATAGAAGACCGGCTGAATGAGATTGAAGACAGCCGCAGCCACAAAACATACGGGACGCTGATGAGCGAGGTGTTTGAGCTCAGAACTGACCTATTGCATCTCAGGCGGACCATTATTCCGATGCGTGATTTGCTGTATCGGATTTTAAGCCTTGACCATGTGAAGGAGCAGCGTGAAACAAAGGCATACTTCAGCGATATTTACGATCATTTATTAAAGCTTTCAGAAATTGTGGAATCTAACCGCGACATGACGTCCGATTTGCGTGACAGCTACGTGACACTGAATTCGAACAGGATGAATGCGATTATGATGACATTGACCATCGTGTCTACGATTTTTATCCCGCTCACGTTTATCGCCGGCGTTTACGGCATGAACTTCGACAACATGCCGGAGCTTCACTGGAAATACGGATATTTCGCCGTGCTTGGCCTAATGGCCGCTCTTGTGGCCGGCATGCTGATATGGTTTGTACATAAAGGATGGTTCAACATCTTCAAATGAGGACAGCGTGAAGCTGTTCTTTTTATTTTGGTAAGCCGATTTCCAGCATATCCTGTTCATTTTGTATATAATGAAAAAAATGTTCAGGGAGTGATCATATTGAAAATCGCTGTGATCGGACTCGGCAATATGGGACAGCCCATTGCCCGGAACGTGCTTCAAGCAGGCTATCGTTTGACAGTATACAATCGGACGAAAGAAAAGACGGAGGAATTTGCATCCCGGGGCGCCCAAGTGGCAGAAACGCCGCGCCAGGCGGCCGAGACCGCTGATATTGTCGTGACAATGCTTTCCGATGACAATTCTGTCAGCAACGTGACGTTCGGCAAAGACGGATTGATTGAAGGGTTATCAGAGAATGGCATTCACATTTCGATGAGCACGATCAGTGTGGAGTTCTCAGAAAAACTTGCGGCCGCCCATGCAGAAAAAGGACAATCCTTCCTTGCGGCTCCTGTGCTGGGAAGGCCGGATGCAGCCGCAAAAGCCGCCCTTCGCATTATAGCGGCAGGACCCGCGGAAGCAAAAAAAACAGCAAAACCTCTGCTCGAAAGCTTGAGTCAGCAAGTGTTTGACGTCGGCGAAGAAAGCAAAACAGCAAACGCAGCGAAAATCAGCATCAATTTCCTGCTCGTATCCATGCTGGAGGCGTTATCTGAATCATTCCTGATGATGGAGAAATACGGATTAGAGCAAAAACAATTTTTAGAGATCGCCAACGCGCTTTTCGGCTCCCCCGTATATCAAAATTACGGAACGATCATGGCTGAGCAAACATTTGAGCCGGCGGGCTTTAAAATGTCATTAGGGTTGAAGGACACCAATCTGGCGCTCGCCGCCGCGGAGCAGGTTTCTGCAAACCTCCCTCTTGCCGAGCTGGCGAAAAGCCATTTTGAAAGCGGTATTGAAAAAGGGCTTGGAAACCTAGATTGGGCCGCTTTAATAAAATGCATAGAAAAATAGTAAAAGCCTCTCTATTGCGGAGAGGCTTTCATGTTTACAAAGACGGCAACTTCATTTCTTTCTCAAACATCAAGTCATCAATGCTTTTAAAGGTATAGCCTTGTTTTTTCAGGTCGGTAATCGCATCGTCCAGCGCCTCGGCATTGTCCTTGGAGACAGTGTGAAGCAGGTAAATCGCACCCGGATGCGCCTGTTTGATCATGTGGTCGTAGGCGTATTTTTTCCCTTTTTGATGATTGATTTTCCAGTCGACAAAAGCGACGGACCAGAAAACGGTTTGATAGCCCATGCGTTTTGTTTCTTTCAGCACATATTCACTGAACACGCCGCGCGGCGGCCGTAAGTATAGGTTGTCCTGCTTTCCCGTGATCTTATAAACTTCCTCGTTGACTGAATCAAGCTCGTCCTGAATTTGGTCTGCTGTTTTTGTCGTCAGATCCGGATGGTGAAAGGAGTGGTTGCCGATGATATGCCCTTCATCCGACATCCGTTTGATCAGCTCGGGCTGATCCTTTACGAAATGCCCGGTGACAAAAAACGTTCCTGTCACGTGATGTTTTTTTAAGACATCAAGCACCTTTGGCGTATAGCCATTTTCATAGCCGTTATCAAATGTTAAATAAATTGTTTTTTCTTTTGTATTGCCTAAATAAAACGCATCATATTTTTTGATCAGGCTGTTCAGCTGTTTTCCCGCATCTGGCGGCTGATGATTAACGCTTCGCTTAAAGCCCCAATTAATCGGCTCATTCGGTACCGCATCTGCCTGTTTTGCTCCTGCTGCAAGCAGGACGGCGGCGCAGCATATTGCACACATCCACTTCATGGCCAGCGCTCCTTCTGCATTTTTTCTTATTTTACAGAAAGGCGCCCTGTTTTATACTGACGCTTTATGCCAATATAAAAACCGCGGCATGCGCGGTTTTATTCCCAGTCTTTTTTAAAGCGTTCATATTTGGCTTCCAGGTCATCCAGCATGCCGATGAGCCTGTCTATATCTTCAACGTCTGTTGCTTCAGGGTCTAATGAATCGATGACGTTCATAAACATGTCTAGTCTGTTCTTTAAATAATCAAGCTGCTGATCTTTATTGTTTACTGCGTTCCCCATTCTGCGCCTCCATTCATTTTTTATTATGGTAGCTCATTTTTTGCTGTTTTTCAATCGCCCCGCTACTTGCGATCTTGGCAAATCAGGTCTAAAATTAACTGTTGGCAGCGTTAGTATGCCCCATTTATAAAGGAGTTAGATAGTCATGACACAAAACACGAAGCTGCGTCCGATTACACCTGAGTTCGATCCTTGGGAAGCCTATATGGATGTTGACCAGTATGGAGATATGCAGCTGACGAACGTTGAATTTACAACGACGACACTGTGCAATATGAGATGCGAGCATTGCGCTGTAGGCTATACATTGCAGCCCAAAGACCCGAATGCTCTGCCAATAGATCTTCTGTTAAAAAGGCTGGAGGAAATTCCCCGCCTCAGATCCATCAGTATTACAGGCGGAGAGCCGATGCTTTCATTAAAATCTGTAAAGGAATATGTCGTGCCGTTATTGAAATACGCCCACGAGCGCGGGGTGCGGACCCAAATCAATTCAAACCTGACTCTCGATATCGAGCGATACGAATGGATTATTCCGTATCTTGATGTGTTACATATTTCTCATAACTGGGGAACGGTTGAAGAGTTTGCGGAAATCGGTTTTGCTATGATGGACAGAAAACCGACCTTCGAGCAGCGCGCGCGCTATTTTGATAAAATGATCGATAACAGCCGCAAGCTAGTGGATGCCGGAGTGATGGTATCAGCGGAAACGATGCTGAACAAACGCACACTTCCGCACATTGAGCATATTCACCGCCAAATCACAGAAGATATGAAATGTCAGCGTCATGAAATCCATCCGATGTATCCGAGTGATTTTGCGAGCGCCCTTGAATCTCTCAGCCTGAAGGACATGAGACAGGCGATTCACCGTTTGCTGGATATTCGTGATGAAAAGACATGGATGCTGTTCGGCACACTGCCGTTTTACGCATGCAGTCCTGATGAAGAGGATCAAGAGCTGCTTCGCCGGCTTCGCACGGCGAAAAACGTGACAGTGAGAAATGACCCTGACGGCCGGTCGCGCCTGAATGTCAATATTTTTGACGGAAATATTATCGTGACCGACTTTGGCGATACACCGCCGCTCGGCAATATACAGACGGACAGCCTGCCTTCCGCCTATCAAAAGTGGAGAGAAACAAAGCTGGCCAAAGAACTGAACTGCCACTGCCCGAATGTCCGGTGCCTCGGACCAAACGTTCTCGTCAAAAACAGCTACTACCAGGATACAGATTTTTCAAAACGTCAAGCCAGGAGTTAGATGCGGATGGAAGAAACACTTACGGAGATTTTTCAGAATAAAATCGTTGATATTCTCCTCGTCGCCGTCATTTTGTGGATCGGTGTTTTTATCATTAACCGATTGGTGCAGTTATTTTTTAAACGGACGGACTTTATTGAAGAAAGAAAAGAGAAAACCATTGAAAGCCTTGTCCGTTCTATCACCCAATATACGGCGACGATCGGTTTTATCTTTTATGTTATTTCTTTATTTGTGCATGATTTCGGCAAGATTTTAGCCGGGGCGGGCGTAGCCGGTATCGTCATCGGTTTTGGCGCCCAATCACTGATTAAGGATGTGCTGGCGGGTGTGTTTTTAATTTATGAACGCCAGCTTCATAAAGGCGATTATGTGACGGTAAACAATTTATTTAACGGCACCGTCGAAGAAATCGGCCTGCGCTCGCTGCAAATCCGTGAATGGAGCGGAAAGCTTCTCACCATCAGCAACGGCGAGGTCAGACAAATAGAAAATTATAATATTGATTTTATGCGGATTACCGAATCCTTTCTCATCAGCTTTAAAGAAGATCCAGATCGTGTATACAGTGTGCTGGAGGAAGCGTGCGACATGCTGAATGAAGAGCTTCGCGATTCACTGAAGCGGGATGAATTCGGAAACCCGACAGAGCCTTTTCAAATACACGGCATCACCGCTTTGAATAAAATCAACCGCGGAGTGGAATTTACCGTAAAGGGCATGGTCCGGGATGAAGATTATTTCAGTTCCAGCCTTGCCGCCAGACGGGTTCTCGTTCGCCAGCTGTACCAAAACAATGTGCAAATGCTTGAGGAAGCTGTAAGAATCGAAAGAACCCAATAAAAAAACTGATTCCATTATAGGAATCAGTTTTTTATTTATCTCGGCTGCGAGGAAAGCTGGAAGCTAAACGTGACATGGTCTTGAACCGGAATCCACGCGCCGATTCCCTGTGACGTTACATTTTTCACAACAAGTTTTCGTTTATTGCCTTTGAGCACTAAATAGACTTCTCCGTAAGTCACTTTCCCTTTTTCATTCACAGCCGGAGCATACGCGTTTAAATAACCGAGTTTTTTCGGAGCGACTTTATAAATTTGATCTCGTTTTGTTCCCGCTCCGATGACCGTTTCAAATGCAAGCGGAAGATTTGTTTTTTTCATCGCCTTCAGCATCATCATGCTTTTGACATCTTCCGTGTTTGGAACTTTTGCTGTCAGGCCGCCCGTTACTCTATATTGCTGCTCTTGGTCATAATGCATTTCAGCCGTTTGTTTTCCGCCGCGGTTATCCGCGCGGTTTGTATTGATTTTTTTATATTCCCAGTTGGCGACTGTTTCATTCGATTCATATCCAAGCGCCCATTTCCCGAGAAATATTGTGGCCCGGTAGCCGACCGCAAGCGGTGTGCCAGAGACCGTAGACTCGTTCAGCATTTTGATGAGGTGCGGATTTTCGATCTGTACCTCTGATGAACTCAGCAGTTCCTTAGCCAGCTTGCTCGGCTGAAGCATCGGCTGATCCTGTGAAGCATTCGGATACGTGTTTTCCTTCGAAATGCTTGCTACAGAATTCGGCACCTTAAACTGCTTCTTCGCGTGGATGGGCTGAACGCCGAAAAAACTAAAGAATAACAACACAATAAGTGTGGAATGAAATAGCTTTTTCATCATATCACTCTTTCTATCGCATTTTCCCTTAGTCTTTTCATCCCGCTTTGTTGTTATCCATCATTTTTTCAGGTTAAAGAAGGAAAAAGCCGATCGCCATAATGACATAAGCCGCTAGCAGCGTGGCACCTTCAAACCAGTTGGAATCACCATCATTTGAAATGGCAATCATCAAGAGAACGGAAGATACCATCGCGACAAGCTCCGGCAGTGTAAACACAAGCGGCATGCTTACCGGGAAAAAGATGGAACAGATCACAAGAACAGGCGCGACAAACATAGCAATCTGCAGCGTCGAACCGACTGCGATCTCCACCGCAATATCCATTTTATTTTTATAGGCCATAATGATGGCTGACGCGTGTTCCGCCGCATTACCGACAATCGCAACGATGATGACCCCGATAAACAGCTCGCTCCAGCCGAACTGTTCAGCAACCGAGTGGAATGTGTGCACCAGGTTTTCGGATATGTACGCCACGACAATTGTTGCTGCAAACAAAACAATCGTGGCAACCTTCCCTGACCATTCCGGCTGCTCCTCTTCCTCAGGCTGGACAGCATTGTTCGGCTGATATACACCGCGGTGCGTGACAAGCTTAAAGTACAGAGCCGCCACATATAACAGAATCAAAATGATGCTGATCCCGATGCTTAAATTAAGCTTGCTTGTATCCCCCATTCCAACCGAAAACACCTCAGGAATTACGAAAGCCACAATAATGGCGAAAATCAAAAGCCCTGAATTATGGCGTGCATCATGGATATTAAACTCCTGCCGCTTGTATTTTAAACCGCCGACAAAAAACGATAAGCCCGCAACCAGCAGGAGATTTCCCAGCACTGAACCTGTTAAAGAGGCAAGCACGATTCCTGTAAGGCCTTCCTTTAATGCAAATAGCGAAATAATCAGCTCAACCGCATTCCCGAAGGTGGCGTTCAACAGACCGCCGATCCGCGGCCCGGCAATAATGGACAGCGATTCTGTCGCTCTTCCCATATAGCTTGCCAGAGCAATAATTGTTACACAATAGACTGCAAAGAGAATGGCAGAAGGCCAATGCATCAGACTGCCGATAACAGAAAGCGGAACACCAGCCGCCACTAATATAAAAAAGATACGATTCATAGTGAATTGACTCCTTTTGTATGACTTGTTTTATTTTTATTCTTCACAAAAATCATCATGATTACACGAGGTCAAATGTTTGCGCGCGATATAGGCTTTTTTCAGGTTGCCGGCTTTTGGAAATCGGTGTACGATCAACATAGATCTCACAAAGGAGAACAGACACGATGTCACGAATGCATTTTTTTATTCTGGTTTTGCTCGTTTCCATATCCGGTTTTTCACAAGGCATGCTGCTGCCCGTCATCTCGATTATCTTTGAAACAAATGGTGAATCAGCGGCGATTAACGGCCTGCATGCGACCGGGCTGTATATCGGAGTGCTATTGGCTTCTCCGTTTATGGAAGCCCCGCTTAGAAAACTGGGTTTCAAACCGCTGATCGTCATTGGCGGAAGCATCGTCATTTTAAGCTTGTTCGGGTTCATTTGGCTTCAGTCGGTTTGGATGTGGTTCCTGCTTCGTCTTTTCATCGGGATCGGCGACCATATGCTTCACTTTTCTACGCAAACGTGGGTGACCTCCATGTCGTCAAAGCAAAACCGCGGGAGAAATCTTTCCATTTACGGACTCTCCTTTGGTCTTGGTTTTGCTGCGGGCCCGTTTATGGTCCCGTTTGTTAAGCTGAGTCCGGCACTGCCTTTTATCGTGTCAGGCTGCATCAGTTTGCTTGCGTGGCTCTTTGTTTTCTTGCTACAAAATGCATACCCGGAAACCAGCCCCCACGAAACCAAATCAGACAATAGTTTCAGACGCTTTTACCAGGCTATGCTGTTTGCATGGGTGGCGTTTATGCCTACGTTCGGGTACGGATTTCTGGAGACTGCATTAAACGGCAGCTTTCCTGTGTATGCGCTGCGTCTGGGTTTATCTGTGGACGCCGTCGCTTTGATTCTTCCTGCATTTGCAATCGGAAGTATTATTTTTCAATTCCCGCTCGGCATTCTCAGCGATAAATACGGAAGACGGAATGTGCTGCTTGTGATTTTGCTGACGGGGGCCTTTTGCTTTCTCATCGCAGGCGTGTTCCCTTTTCCTTACGTGATTGGCTGTTGCTTCTTTATTGCGGGCATGGCAGTCGGGTCAACCTTTACACTCGGCATCAGCTTTATGACAGACCTTCTTCCGTCCCACCTGCTTCCGGCGGGGAATTTGCTTTGCGGCATTTCATTCAGTCTCGGCAGCATTTTCGGGCCGATTGCAGGCGGCTGGTATATGCAAACCTTCGAAAGCGCTAACTTGTTTTATTTGATTACCCTCATTCTGGCCGCTGTCTGGCTCGCTATCGCTTTAGGCAAACCGAAAAGCTTGCCAGCGGCTGAGACCTATTCTTCCTCTTCATAAGAAAAAGCCTCCTGACACAAAGTCAGGAGGCTTTTGTTCTAATGATAGCCGTTTTGTCCGTTGGCACTTCCGCTTGTTTTATGACTCGATTTGCTCTTTGAATTCTGTTTGTTATGGCTTCCGCCTTTTTTCGTATGCTTTGTCATCACGTTTTGCCCCCCGGATCATTTTTGAACTGAAGTTCCTTTATAGGGTGCGCTAATTGTAGGGATTTTCATCAGGAAGCTTTTTACGTTTATGTAAAAGCGCGTTGATTTCTCCCCCTAAAATAATTAAAATCCCGCTTAAGTAAAACCAGATCATCAGGACGATGATCCCCCCAATGCTTCCGTATGTGGCGCTATAGTTCGCAAATGTACTGACGTAAAACGAAAACAGGGTGCTGACGACAATCCAGCCGATGGCCGCAAACAGCGCACCCGGCATGACAAAGCGAAGCGACAGCTTTTTGTTAGGCGCGATGACGTACAAAGCGGAAAAAACAATCAGCAGCACAAGCGGGCTGACTCCCCAGCGAATCGCTGTCCAGATGGATAAAAACAGGTCCGAAGCGCCGACAAAGTCCGCAGCAAGCATTCCGATCTGCCGGCCGAATACCGGCAGAAGCAAGGCAACTAAAATGGTAAACACCATGGCGATCGTCAGAAAAATTGAGGTTAGACGTACAATGATAAAAGAGCGGTTTTCCTCCACTTCATACGCGTGGTTTAACGATCTGACGATGGCATTCATTCCATTAGACGCAGACCATAACGCCGCGATGATCCCGAATGACAGCAATCCGCCGTTTCGGTCATTTAATGTTTGGTGGGTAATGGATTCAACGAGGGACATCGCACTTCCGGGAGCGTATTGTTTTACAACCCCCAGCACGTCATCTGTAGAAATCGGAAGATACGCGGTGAGCGTCAGCATAAAAATCAAAAACGGAAACAGCGATAATAGAAAAAAATACGCCAGCTCCGCAGATTTGCTTTGCCCCTCATGAAGGGTGTATCTGCCGAACAGCTCTTTCAGAAAGTTCATGTCGTCTCACCTCGAATGTTTGATCATTTATCTTTTGTAAAATGTTCCTTTGTTTCCTGTACCAGCTCCATCACTTTCGGCGTTGTTTTCTTCAGCTCTTTGACTTGCTGATTAACAAAGCCGACTTCATCTGACAGCGTCTGGGCCAGCTGTTTTGCTTCATCAATTTTTGTAATGACATTATTTTTCAATAGTTCAGGATTGTTTTTGTACAGAGACATTTTATGCTTGCACGTCATCCATCTCATGCCGCAGGCCTGTCTCGTCGGCTTATGGAGCAAGGATAGCGCCGCGCCTGCCGCAGCTCCGAGAATGACACCTTTCAGCAACCAGCGTTCATTGTTCATGATGAACTCTCCTTTCCCTCACAATTGTTTTTCTTCTTGAATGGCTGCAAGCAGATGCTCACAGCCTGATCTGATCAATTGATAGACCTCGTCAAAGTTCCCAGTGTAGTAAGGGTCGGGAACGTCCGCAAGATCTGAATCATCAACGAAGTCAAGCAGCCTCTTGATCTGTGCGGCTTTTTTAAAACCCGCCATGCTTCTCAGGCTTCCGATATTTTCTGTATCCATCGCAATGATGTAATCAAAATCGGTTAAATCCTGTTCGCGCACCTGGCGCGCCAGCATGCCTTCAAAGCTGATTCCTTCTCTGTGCAATATCTCCTGCGTTCCTTCATGCGGAGGATTGCCGACGTGCCAGCCGCCGATGCCGGCTGAGTCTGTTCTGATTTTCCCCTCTAATCCTTTTTTCGCTGCCAAGTCCCGAAATATCGCTTCCGCCATCGGAGACCGGCAAATGTTCCCCAAGCAAACAAATAACACGCTGATCATGTTGTGCAACCTCCCTATTCTTTGCCCATATTTCTCTAAAAAGAAACCTTTACCGCTATCTTATTAGGATGTTCAATCACTTTTCAACTGATGTCACCACTTTTTTGAAATAAATGGCCGAAATGAGAATAGGGTTTTTTTCTGATGGAATTCTGTTAGAATAAAACATACCAAATGACGCGAAAGAAAGGATGGAATCATTTGTCCAGCCAAAATACAGAAACATTAACTCAAATGATTGAAGAGATTTCACAAAAACTGAACATGCTGAATGTCGGGGTTATCAAAGCGGAAGACTTCAGCGACGAAAAAATAGAGGACCTCACCTACCTTCATAAAATGGTGATGAAAAAAGAAGCATTCAGCCCGAGCGAAATGCAGGCGATCGCTCAAGAACTTGCATCACTTCGAAAATAATGGGGCTTGCCGGCATCCGGCAAGTCTTTTTTCTTATTGATGAAGATGATTCTTTTTGCTTTCGTTTATTAGGGAGCCGGAAAGACGCGGCAGCAAGGCGCCGGGCTTCCTGAAGCCGGCGAATACAGCAAATGGCCGAATAAGATTTTGAAGGAGTACTAGAATGAAAACGAAATACGTCAAAACAGCAACCGGAATGTACATCAACTACTTCTTGCTCGGAATGGTCAATATCATTCTCGCATCCAACATGTCCTCCTTAACGAAGCAGTGGAATACCGACCCGACAGGCATCAGTTATGTGATTGCGGCTATCGGATTCGGCAAGCTGCTGACATACGGAATATCTGGCGTTTTATCAGATAAAATAGGCAGAAAACCGCTCATTGTGGCTTCCGCCGGAATTATGGCTGTCTTTTTAATCGGTATTCCATTATCACCGAGTTATGAACTTGCGTTTGTGTTTGCTTTATTAGCCGGAGTCGCAAATTCGGCCATGGACGCAGGAACATATCCGGCTTTAACGGAGCTCTTCCCAACTGCTCCCAGCTCGGCGAATGTCTTGGTAAAAGCTTTTATGTCTCTCGGGGCCGCTCTTTTGCCGCTCCTGATTACAGTTTTGGCAGACCATAGCCTATTCTACGGATATGCATTTTATTTGCCGGCAGCTGTCTATGTGCTGAACATCCTCTGCTTATCAGCGATTTCGCTGCCAAAAAAACAGAAACAACCCATCAAACCCGGGCAACAGGGATCTCCTGCTTTCTTATCTGAACCAGACATGAAGAAAGAAGGCGCCGCGCTGATTATCATTGGTTTTACATCAACGGCTTTATTCACAGTCTCTCAAATCTGGCTTCCAAGCTTCGCCCAAAAGGCTGCAGGGTTAGCTGAATCAGCTTCTGTACAATTGCTGAGCTACTATAGTATAGGCGCTTTGGTATCTGTTTTATTATTAGCCCTTCTGCTGAACAGATGGGTAAAACCGGTGATGATTACACTGCTGTATCCGATTATTACATTATGTACGCTTGCCGTTATGCTGACAGTTCACGTCCCAGTGGTACTGGACATCACAGCCTTTTTCTTAGGATTTTCAACCGCGGGTGTGTTTCAAATTACCGTTACATTAATGACAGAGCTTTTCTGGAACCGCAAAGGCACTGTCACCGGAATTGTTGCGACAGCTTCAAGTATTGCGTCGATTCTGCTGCCGATTGCCACCGGGCTCATCGCAAAAGCGGGAGGCATAGCCCATATCTTTATGTTCGACTTCGGCATTGCCGTCATCGGAACAGCCTCTGCTGCCTTTTTGTATTACAGATACAATAAACTGACCGCAGGTTCCAAGCTATCATGAAAAAACGGACGTCCCCGCAGGGCGTCCGTTTTTGTTATTTTTCAAGCAGTGCCAAAGATTCGCGGTTAAATGCAGGAATGTCATCCGGCGTGCGGCTGGTGACCAATTGATTTTGGCAAACCACGACTTCCTGGTCGACGACATTGGCCCCCGCGTATTCCATATCTACACGAATGGACGTATAGCCTGTCGCTTTTCTGCCTTCCAGCGCTTTAGCAGTAATCAGCAGCTGCGGGCCGTGACAAATCGCAAATACCGGCTTTTTGTCCGTCATAAACGCTTTTGTAAACTGGACGAAACGGTCATCGGCACGAAGCTGGTCAGGTGAAAAACCTCCCGGAATTAATAGCGCGTCAAAGTCGGAAGGGTTTACGTCATCAATGGACGCATCGACTGTGACTTGCGCATTTCCCTGCTTGCCTTTTACGGTTTTCCCTTTTTCATTTTCAATAACGGTCAGCTCATGCCCCGCTTCTTTAAATGCTTTTGCTGGTTCAGTATACTCGCTGTCTTCGAAATAATCTGTCAGCACAACTGCGATTTTTTTACCCATGATTGATAACCTCCCCCTTAATATGTCTACATAAAACACTCTACCCCAGCCACAATATAATAAACATTTTGCAGAGCTGACATACGATAAGCATAATGACCCAATTCACATCACCCAAAGATGATACATAATACTTATTTTTCTCCCTTTTACAATAATCATAAAGAAACATCTACAAATGCTTACAAAATATTCTTACAATAGAACCAGTAACACAAATTTCGTTGAAAGGTGGAGAACTGGTGAGAATACAGAAAAGACGAAAAGACGTCAGTAACATTCTCCGTATTCTGCTGCCCCCAATTATGATACTTAGCCTAATCCTCCCAACACCGCCCATTCATGCAGAAGAAAACACGGCTCCTCAAGTGAATCTCAGTATTTTGGCTACAACTGATATTCATGCCAACATGATGGATTACGATTACTACAGCGACAAAGAAACGACAGAATTCGGGCTTGCCAGAACGGCACAGCTGATCCAAAAGCACCGCGAGGAGAACCCAAACACCCTGCTCGTGGATAACGGTGACTTGATTCAAGGAAATCCGCTGGGCGAATACGCAGTGAAATACGAAAAAGACAACATTATCTCCGGTGCAAAAACCCACCCGATTATCAGCGTCATGAACGCGCTGAAGTATGACGCAGGAACACTTGGCAATCATGAATTCAATTATGGGCTCGACTTTCTTGACGGCACGATCAAAGGAGCCGATTTTCCGATTGTAAACGCCAATGTTAAAACAACTGGCGGCGAACACCGTTATACGCCGTATGTCATTAACGAGAAAACAGTCACAGATGAAAACGGAAACGAACAGAAGATCAAAGTAGGCTACATAGGTTTTGTCCCGCCGCAAATCATGACCTGGGACAAAAAGAATCTCGAAGGACAGGTTCAGGTGCAGGATATCGTCGAATCTGCCAATGAAACGATTCCGAAAATGAAGGCAGAAGGCGCGGATGTCATTATTGCCCTTGCCCACACCGGTATTGAAAAGCAGGCGCAATCGTCAGGTGCAGAAAACGCCGTTTTTGACCTGGCCACGAAAACAAAGGGCATTGATGCGATTGTCTCGGGCCATCAGCACGGACTCTTCCCTTCCGCAGAATATGCGGGTGCCGCTCAGTTTGATGTTGAAAAAGGAACCATTAACGGCATTCCGGTCGTCATGCCAAGCAGCTGGGGCAAATACTTAGGCGTCATTGACCTCAAGCTTGAAAAAACAGACGGCTCGTGGAAGGTCGCAGATTCCAAGGGCAGCATCGAATCAATTTCCGGCAGCGTCACATCCAGAAACGAAGCCGTCACAAAAGCCATTCAGCAAACACATCAAAATACGCTGGAATATGTCAGAAAGCCTGTCGGAAAAACAGAAGCCGACATTAACAGCTTCTTTGCACAAGTCAAGGACGACCCTTCTATTCAAATTGTGACAGATGCGCAAAAATGGTACGCGGAAAATGAAATGAAGGATACCGAGTATAAGGATCTTCCGATTTTGTCAGCAGGCGCGCCGTTTAAAGCCGGCGGCAGAAACGGAGCCAATTACTATACAAACATTCCGGCCGGGGATCTTGCGATTAAAAACGTCGGAGACTTGTATCTGTATGATAATACCCTCCAGATCGTGAAGCTGACCGGCAGCGAAGTGAAGGACTGGCTCGACATGTCAGCTGGCCAATTTAATCATATCGATACGTCAAAAGGCGGCGATCAGGCCTTGCTGAATGAGAATTTCCGCTCCTACAACTTTGACGTGATTGACGGCGTTACCTATCAGGTCGATGTCACAAAACCGGCTAAATACAACGAAAACGGAAAAGTGATTAACGCGGATTCAAGCCGGATCATCAACCTTTCCTATGAAGGCAAACCGATCAGCCCGAGCCAGGAATTTCTCGTAGTCACGAACAATTACCGCGCCTCCGGCGGCGGCGGTTTCCCTCATCTGACGAGTGATAAGATTGTCCATGGCTCCGCAGTTGAAAACAGACAGGTACTGATGGATTACATTATTGAACAGAAAACATTAAATCCAAAAGCCGACAACAACTGGTCGATTGCACCGGTTTCCGGCACGAATTTGACGTTTGAATCTTCGCTTTTAGCCAAGCCTTTTGCGGACAAAGCCGATGATGTCGCTTATGTGAGACATTCTTCAAATGAAGGCTATGGCGTGTACAAGCTTCAATTTGACGACGATTCAGATACCGATCCTCCTGAAGGCGGATTATGGGATCTTACCGTCATGCATACAAATGATACGCACGCGCACCTTGATGACGCAGCCAGACGAATGACGAAAATCAGCGAAGTAAGAAACGAAACAGACCGCAACATCCTGCTTGACGCGGGAGATGTGTTTTCCGGCGACCTGTATTTCACGAAATGGAACGGTTTAGCCGACCTGAAACTGATGAACATGATGGGTTATGATGCCATGACCTTCGGAAACCACGAATTTGATAAAGGTCCGTCTGTGCTTTCTGATTTTCTCAGCGGGAACAGCACAACTGTCGATCCGGCGAATCGCTATCACTTTGAAGCGCCTGATTTCCCAATCGTCAGCGCGAATGTGGATGTATCCAATGAACCTAAGCTGAAATCATTTGTCAAAAAGCCGCAGACCTTTACTGCGGGAGAAAAGAAAGAGCCGGGCATCCATCCGTACATTCTGTTAGACGTTGACGGTGAAAAAGTCGCCGTGTTCGGACTGACAACAGAAGACACAGCCACAACATCAAGCCCGGGCAAAAGCATTGTATTTAACGACGCATTTAAAACTGCGCAGAACACCGTGAAAACGATTCAGGAAGAAGAAAAAGTAAACAAAATTATCGCGCTCACCCACATTGGGCATAACCGCGATCTTGAGCTAGCCAAAAAAGTGAAAGGCATTGACTTGATCATCGGCGGACACACCCACACTCTCGTGGACAAAATGGAGGTCGTGGAAAACGACGAACCGACTATCGTGGCACAGGCAAAAGAATACGGCCAATTCTTAGGGCGTGTCGATGTCGCGTTTGATGATGACGGCGTCGTTCAAACTGACAAATCAAATCTAAGCGTACTGCCGATTGATGAGAATACTGAAGAAAACGCGGGAGCAAAAAAAGAGCTCAACAAGTTCAAAAAAGAATTAGAGGACGTCAAAAATGAAAAAGTCGGCTACACGGATGTAGCCCTTGACGGCCAGCGTGAGCATGTGCGCACGAAGGAAACCAATCTCGGGAACTTCATCGCGGACGGAATGCTTGCAAAAGCGAAAGAAGCAGCCGGCGCCAGAATAGCGATAACAAATGGCGGCGGCATCAGAGCAGGCATTGACAAAGGCGATATCACTCTCGGCGAAGTACTGAACGTGATGCCGTTCGGCAACACGCTTTACGTGGCTGATTTGACCGGAAAACAAATCAAAGAAGCTCTTGAACAAGGATTAAGCAATGTGGAGAACGGAGGCGGGGCCTTCCCTCAGGTGGCTGGAATTGAATATACCTTTACATTAAACAACGAACCTGGACACCGTGTTTTAGACGTGAAAATCGAATCGCCTAACGGAGACAAAGTTGATCTGAATACAGGTGATACCTACCGCGTCGCAACAAATCATTTTGTCGGCGGCGGTGGAGACGGATACTCTGTCTTTACGGAAGCTTCTCATGGTGAAGACCTCGGCTACGTAGATTATGAGATTTTCACCGAGCAGCTGAAAAAGCTTGGTGACAAGGTCTCTCCGAAAATCGAAGGACGGATCAAAGAAGTATTCCTGCCGACAAAGCAGAAGGATGGCAGCTGGACACTCGATGAAGACAAATTTGCGATTTATGCCAAAAACGCCAACAAGCCGTTTGTCTATTATGAAACGTCTGAAAGATCACAAGAGAAACCAATCAATCTAAAAATGAAAAAAGACCAGGTCAAGCTATTGAAGGATAGAGAATTAGATCCTTCCCTGACGGTGTTCAACTACTGGTACAGCATGAAGCTTCCAATGGCGAATATCAAAACCGCGAACACTGAAATCGGAATCAAATCTAAGGGAGAATTAAACGTCTCCCTATCAAATGTATATGACTTTACAGTGAAGCAAAAAGGAAAAGAAGTGAAATCATTCAAGGAACCGGTTGAGCTATCGCTTCGGATGTTTGATATTGAAGAAGCTCACACCCCTGCCATTTACCATGTCGACTGGAAAAAGAAAACTTTTACAAAGACAGAAAAGGGATCAGTTGACGATGATATGGTAACAGGTTACACAAACCACTTCAGCGAATACACGATCTTAAATTCCGGTGCTCACGATAAACCGCCGGCGTTCCCGTCCGATCAGCCGACAGGCGGAGGTGATGACGGCAAGAATGGCGGAGGGTCCGACAATCCAGGCGGAAAGCAGCCGAATGACGGCAAAGGCGGCGATCAAACACCTCCCGGCACTGTACCAACAAATGGATCGGGCGGATCGGGAACCGATGGACCGGCTGGCGGCTTGCTTCCTGACACAGCCACGTCCATGTATTCCATCCTGCTGGCCGGATTTCTGATCAGCGCACTCGGAACAGCATTATATTTGCATCAGCGAAGAAAACAGAACAGAGCGAATCAAGCATAAAAAAAAGCTGCTCGTTATCGAGCAGCTTTCGTTTTTATACCCACTTCACAACATCTTCAACTGCAGATCTTGTTTTCGGACGAGGGTCTCGCACACGGTAGCCGAACGCCACCATAACAGAAATATCAAAGCTTCCGTTTTCCAGAAGGCCTTCTTCTTCAAGAATGCGATGAATTTCATCATATTGGAAGCCTTCCACAGGGCAGGAATCAACGCCGATTTGCGCAGCGGCTGTCATCATGTTGCCAAGCGCAATATAGGTTTGTTTGGATGCCCAGTCAAACAGGGTTCTGTCGCTTTCAAGCAAATGCAAATCGTGTTTCTGGAACTCCTCTGTTTTGCTGAGATAGCCTTCATACACGTCTTGCGGCATTTGTTTTACTTCTTTTAAATGACGTTTGATGTAGTCCGCATTATATTTGATATCCTTCGCTGTACGCGCCAGAATCAGGACGAAATGGCTTGCTGTCGGAAGCTGCTTTTGCGCGCCCCATGTGTATTCGCGAAGCTTATCGCGGAATTCGGGATTTTGGACAACAACGAATTTCCAAGGCTCAAGGCCGAGTGAACTTGGAGACAGTCTTCCTGTTTCTAAAATAAATTCAAAATCGCTGTCTGATACTTTTTTATTCGGGTCAAATTCCTTTGTCGCATGTCTGAAATTGTATGCGTCCAGAATTTGTTTCTTTACATCTGCCATGTTAAGCACCTCTCCTTTTGGTTACTCTCACTTCTATTGTAGCCATTCTCATAAAAAGTAAAAGTACGCACATTTTTGTATGATAGTATCAATTTTGATACCAAGAGAAAAAAGCGCTCTGCCGCAGGCAGGCGCTCTTTATTTTCCCCGTCGCGCAAAATCGACAAACCTGAATTTGTCCAGACGGTGTCTGCTTTCCGTATATTGAAAGAGACTTGTATCCTCTAAAAAGACATAGTTTCTCACAACCACCATATGGTCATAGCCTCGTAAATCAAGCAATTCCCTGTCCTCATCCGTACACGGCTCGGCCACAATTTCTTTCTGCGCGTAACTGATCGAAAGACCAAGCTCTCCTTCAATATATTCATAAATGGAGTTTTCGCAAATTTCTTTCGTCAGGTGAGGCACATGCTTTCTGAAAAAGTAGTCCTTGTCCAAAATGACATGCTCCCCGTCAATCTTTCTTGACCTGATCACTTCCCATATGTCATCATCCGGCTGTGCCCGAAGCTGTTTTTGGATCAGATCTGACGGGGGCACCAGCCCGAATTTGTGAACGGCTGTTTTCGTTTCTTTCCCCAAAGTTTGCGCCAGTTCCTTGAAGCTGACAAGCCCAGAGACCGGAAACTGCATTTTTTCACGGTTGAGAATCACGGAGCCTTTCCCCCTGATTTTCTGGATATATCCATTTTGAGCCAGCATGTGAAGCGCCTTTCGAACCGTTTCTCTTGATGTGCCGTACTGTGCGGTCAATTCATGTTCAGACGGAAGAATCTCCTCCGCCTTCCATCGGCCGTCTTCAATTTGCTGTGCGATGTCTTTATAGATTGTGATAAATTTATTCACCTTCATTTATGACCACCCAGCTTAGTTTAGCACGGTTTTGTTAAATGATAAACAATGGACTCATACGGTCGGAGCGTCATATTCTTCAGTTCTTCTCTCTCTTCATCGTTTGTCAGAAGCACCTCTGCCTTCCACTCGCCGGGCTTCAGCGTGTCCGGCAGTGTAAAGGCTGCCTCCGTCCCGTAAAAATTATTGATGACGAGCAGCTTCTCATTTTCGCCATGTCTCATATACGCAAAAACGTTCGGATCATCCTTTGCGATCAATTCATACGTTCCCTCTGTGACAATGTCATAGGTTTTTCGGATCTGGATCAGCTTCCGGTAGTGATAAAAGACCGAGTGTTTGTCCTTCAGCGCCGCCTCGGCATTGATCTCCCGGTAATTGCCGGCGGCCGGTATCCATGGCGTGCCTGTTGTAAATCCGGCATTCGGCGTATCATCCCACTGGACGGGTGTTCTGGAATTGTCACGGGATTTTTCCTGTAAAATGGCTAAAATCTCTTTTTCCGCCATGCCTTTTTTCTTGAAGGCGTGATACATGTTCAGCGACTCGACATCCCGATAGGAGCTGATGCCGGTAAACATCGGATTGGTCATGCCGAGCTCTTCCCCCTGATAAATATAAGGCGTGCCCTGCATCATATGAATGGCCGTCGCAAGCATTTTTGCTGATTTCACCCGATATGGACCGTCATTTCCATATCTCGATACAATGCGCGGCTGATCGTGATTGCACCAGAACAAAGCGTTCCAGCCCCCTCCCGCCTGCATCTCCGTCTGCCACACGGATAAGATCTCCTTCAGCTTCAGAAAATCGAACGGAGCCAAGGCCCATTTTTCTCCGTTTGGATAATCGACCTTGAGATGATGGAAGTTAAACGTCATATCAAGCTCTTCATTGCCGGGATTTGTATATCGGATGCAATGGTCTACAGTTGTTGAAGACATCTCACCGACCGTCATGCTGTCATAATGTGAAAACACCTTTTCGTTCATTTCATGCAGAAATTCATGCACCCGCGGCCCGTCAGTGTAAAAGGTACGGCCATCATCGCCGTCTTCCGCATTCGGAAAGCGCTGGTCTTTTGAAATCAGATTAATGACGTCAAGCCTGAAGCCATCAATTCCTTTTTCAAACCAAAAATGCATCATCTCATAGACATGCTTTCTGACCTCTTCATTTTCCCAATTCAAATCAGCCTGTGTGACATCAAACAGGTGCAGATAATATTGGCCTGAGGCTTCGTCAAGCTTCCATGCCGAGCCGCCGAATTTCGATTCCCAGTTTGTCGGGGCTGTGCCGTCTTCGTTCGGGTTTTTCCATATATAAAAATCACGGTATGGGCTGTCTTTTGAAGAAATCGCCTCTCTAAACCATTTGTGCTCAGTTGACGTATGATTGACCACAAGATCCATGACGACTTTTAAGCCTCTTTTGTGCACTTCAGCTAATAAGCGTTCAAAATCTTCCATTGTGCCGTACTCTTGATAAATCGTGTAGTAATCCCGAATATCATACCCATTATCATGCTGCGGCGAGTCGTAAATCGGCGTTAGCCAAAGAACATCAACCTGAAGCGTTTTTAAGTAATCAAGCTTTTCAATAATTCCATTCAAATCGCCAATGCCGTTTCCCGTCGTATCTTTAAAGCTTTTCGGATAAATTTGATAAACCACGGCTTTTTTCCACCATGGTGTTTGTTCTGTTTTCATCTGTCTCCACCACCGTCTTTTTTAATGAAAATAGGAAAAAGGGACCGTCAAAAACACGTCCCGCTCCCCTTTGTTATTTACGTTTCAGTCGCGCATAAGCGTATGTTCCGGCAAACGGAACAATCAAGACAATCGCCATCCCGATTGCGAATGCGCCCCAGTACTGGCTCATAATCGAGAAAATGCCGGGCACGCCGCCAACACCGACGGAGCTTGCCAAAACGCCTTGAGATGAGATATACATCCCGGCCAGCCCTGAGCTGATCATCGCAATGATAAACGGAAATCTGTAGCGAAGGTTCACCCCGAATATGGCAGGCTCTGTAATGCCCAGATAAGCGGAAATGCCTGATGTTAAGGAAAGGCCTTTTTGTTTCTCATCCTTTACGATAAACATCATCGCCAGCGCCGCTGACCCTTGAGCGATATTTGACAGCGCCAGCATCGGCCATAAAAAAGTGCCTCCAAGCTTAGAGCCGATCAGCTGCAGATCAACTGCCAAAAACGTATGATGCATTCCGGTAATCACCAGCGCCGAGTATAAGCCGCCGTACAGCAGCCCGCCCAGCGCGGCAAATGAGCCGAACACCGAGATAAGCCCCGAAGTTAACACATTCCCGATCGCAAATGTGACCGGTCCGATAATGATAAAGGATGCAAAACCGGTCACGAGCAGCGTAATCGGCGCGACGACTAAAAGCTGTATCCCCTCGGGTGTCCGTTTCGTCAAAAACAATTCAATCTTGGCGAGCAAATACGAAGCGAGCAAAATCGGGAGCACCTGCCCCTGGTAGCCGACCTTCTGCACCTCAAGGCCGAAAAGATTCCATACAGGGATCTCTCCGCTTTGTTCCGCAGCGCCATACCCCCACGCATTCAGTAAATCAGGATGCACGAGCATAACGCCGAGCACAATGCCGAGGAGCGGATTGCCGCCAAACCGCTTCACCGCCGACCAGCCGATCAGCGCTGGCAGGAACGTAAAGGCCGTGCCTGCGATTAAATTGATCATATTGGCGAGATCCGCCCACTGCGGGTACACCTGCACAATCGATTTTGTACTGAAGAAAATCCCCTGCGCCGTTAAGATATTGTTGATCCCCATTAAGAGACCCGCCGTGACAATCGCCGGCAAAATCGGAATAAATATATCTGCAAGCGTTTTCACAGCACGCTGCAAAGGATTCATATTTTTTTCTGAGGCCTTCTTCACGTCATCCTTTGTTGACTCGCCAATCCCCGTTTCCTTGACCAGTTCCGCATATACTTTGTTGACTGTTCCCTGGCCGATCACAACCTGAAACTGCCCGTTTGTCGAAAACGATCCCTTTACAACATCGATTTGATCCAGCACCTCTCGGTCAACCTTGCTTTCATCTATTAACGCGAAGCGTAAACGTGTTACACAATGAGTTGCCGCTGCAATATTTTCAGCACCGCCGACTGCTTCAACAATTTGCCGTGCTGATCTGTTCAGTTCCCCCATGCCAACCCCTCCGTTTGATAACTTGTATATACAACTTATGTTTATATTGTATTCCTGTATATACATGTAGTCAACAACTTTTTATAGCGCTTTCATACTATTCGTAAAGTCATAGAATGGCTTAACAGAGAGGTTACTCTAAAAAGCTAGCAAATGTTTTGAGAGGTGAACCCTATGAATAAACACGAGAATGCCCTGCAAGTTCCTCCGTGAGCTCGAGGCCAACAAGGAAGGGCCGATTTCTCCTATCTCAAGGAAAACACTATTAACAGAAAGCTGCTCAGAGATATCGTGTTTAGAGGGTTTGACTTCGGAAATAGACTGTGCGGATTTGTTGTATATATCGAAGGAATCGTAAAATCTGAATCTATTCAGGATCACGCCCTCCTTCCTTTTTGCGGCATCTGAAGGATGAAATAGAGAAAGACGAGGAATCTCTGCCAATACGCTGTCTATTTCCAGTGTATTTGCAGAGACGAGTTTGAAACTATTATTTTGTCGACGTCAAAATGCCTGATTGTAAAAATGAAAGGCGGCTAAAGGAGAAGCATTGAAGAACCGATCGCCGAGTTCGCCATCAGAGGTTCAAGAGAGGCTTTACAGAAAGCCTCAGAGTCAATAACGCTCATTAATGTGGTGATGCGATCTTGCTGCCTTTGTTCATCTAATTGATCATCAAGAGTAAGACGATGTTGGTTCCAAAAACCCTAAGAGTTTTCAGCTTCGTTTGTCTGGTAAACAGCACTCTGTTTCGTTTTTCTTCTATCTTTCAGGTAATACTGTTCAGATGTGAAAAATTCGGTATACAGCGCTTTTACCTTCTTGCTCAATAATAACAGCGCAATCACATTCGGAACGAGAATGAAAACTAACGCTAAGTCCAGAAAACCCCAGATGGCTTTTGCTCCGCCGGCGGCACCTATGATAATAGCCGCTAAATAGACGAATTTAATGACATGTCCCGACAGCCGTCCGAATAGAAATTCAGCTTGTTTTACGCCGTAAAATATGACAACCATAATGGTCGAGACAACAAAAAAGACGAGAGAAATCGAAACGAAGTACCCTCCGCCAGATCCGAAATAATGCTGAAATGCAGCCGTAGTCAGTGCTGCTGGGTCACTTGAGGCGTTCTTCCCTGTCCAGACACCGGATGCAAGGACGACAAATGCCGTGGTGGTGCAGATGATCAAGGTGTCAATGACAATGCCGATCACAGACCAGAAGCCTTGTCTTACGGGGTGGTCAGTCATTGCCGCCGCATGTGCAATCGGCGCGGTTCCCATCCCGGCTTCATTAGAATACAGGCCGCGGGCAAACCCCCAGCGGATGGTTTTAGCCAAGGCAGCGCCTGCAAATCCTCCTGCTGCCGAAGAAGAAGTAAACGCATTCGAAAATATGAGAGAGAAAAACGCCGGAACAGATGAAAGATTCATAAGAACAATCAGGAGACCGGCTCCCGCGTATGCACCTGCCATGAGAGGCACGACAAACTCTGTTACTTTTCCGATCCGCTTTACCCCGCCAATTACAACTAAACCAATCAAAAACGCGATGCCGATTCCGGCGTATATTTTATTGAAAGAAAACGTTTCGGCAAGAGAGACTGAAACTGAATTCCCCTGAACCATTATGCTTGGAATCAGCTCTACGATCAGTGCAACAGAAAAAAACACGCCGAGCCATTTCATGCGCAGCCCTTTTGTTATGTAATACATCGGTCCCCCGACAAATTCACCCTGCTCATTTTTTTCTCTGTAATGAACCGCAAGCACACTTTCTGAAAACTTAATTGCCATAGCAAATAAGGCCACCAGCCACATCCAAAAAACAGCCCCGGGACCGCCAAACATGATAGCCGCAGGCACTCCGACAATGTTCGCCGCCCCAATCGTCGAACTGAGGGCTGATGTCAATGCTTGAAGCGGCGTAACTGTCCCCTCTCCCTTCGGCTTTTTTCCTACGCTGCCGATCGTCTGCTTCAAAATATATAAAGGATAGCGAAATTGAAAAAACTTCAGCAAAATGGTGAAGTACAATCCCGTCCCCGTCAGTAAGATAATTAGCGGCGGCCCCCACAGCCAATCAGATATACGCTCTACCCATTCTAATCGTTGTTCCATCCCATCACCCTTTCCCGTTTATGGGTCAATTCCCCACAGATAGAAAAACATAAACCTTTTAGGGCAGACAGAACTAAGTCAAATTGAGGAAGAAAGGAAGCTGTACGGGCTAAAAACATCGCCTGACAAGGAAAACTAAGTGGAAGAAGGTCTGTTTCGCCCCAGCCGCTCATATACTTGATTCTTATAAAACGATGACGCTGGTTTGGAAAACATGCCTTTTTTGTCGGCAAGCTTATCGAGCATCAGCTGCTTTTCTGATTTTTTTCTTACTAATTGCTCACGTTCCTTTTCGTCATAGCACTTGGAGATTAAATGGTTGAGGGTCATAAGCTCTTTTTTCAGTGCACCCTCATCCTCAGCCATCCCTGCATTTTTTAACATTCGGTAGCCCATCCGCAGGGATTCCGGCAAGTGGGCCGCATCATCCTTTGGCAGCGGTTTTCCCATTCCCGGCAGGTTGTCAAATTCTCCGTCTTTGATGGCGCGTTTAATCTTATCTTCAGACACAATATGAGAATAATCCATCGTCCCACCTCTTTTCATTAATGAACATATTTTATCATACAGCTGTCACAAACCATATTATTCCTTTATTTACAGTAAGAAACCTGATTTTACATCTGGCGATTTCCTAAGAAAACGTTGATTCGACGGCGTTTTTCGCCACTTTTTCCATCGGACGATTTTCACTTTTCTAATCCGCTGATTCGTGTTATATTGGATACGTTCGTTTTTTCTATCGTTTCGCTCGAACTGTGATCGGAAAAAAGGAGTGTAACAATGAAAACATTTATAAAAGAAAGAGGACTGGCCTTCTTCTTAATTGCGGTCGTCCTGTTATGGGTAAAGACGTATGTCGGTTATGTCCTGAACTTCAATTTAGGAATAGACAACACGATCCAGAAAATATTGCTTTTTGTGAATCCGCTCAGCTCAAGCTTATTCTTTCTTGGATTTGGACTTTTGTTCAAGAAAAAATTACAGCAGACAGCCATCATAGTGATTCATTTTTTAATGTCTTTTTTACTGTACGCAAACATTGTGTATTACCGATTCTTCAATGATTTTATTACGATTCCGGTCATTATGCAGGCTAAAACAAACGGCGGCCAACTCGGTGACAGCGCATTTTCGCTGATGAGACCGACTGACGCCTTTTACTTTATCGATACGATCATTCTGATTATCTTAGCGATTAAAGTGAACAAGCCTGCCGATACGTCTAACAAAAAATCATTCCGAATCGTTCTTGCGTCTTCGATTCTCGTTTTCTTAATCAACCTGGCAGTTGCGGAGTCAGACCGTCCTGAATTGCTGACGAGATCATTTGACCGAAACTATCTTGTCAAATATTTAGGAACATACAATTTCACGATTTATGACGCTGTGCAGAATGTCAAATCCAACAGCCAGCGCGCACTTGCCGATTCAAGCGACGTAACGGAAGTTGAGAACTACATGAAAGCCAATTACGATGTGCCGAACAATGTGTATTTCGGCAAAGCGGAAGGAAAAAACGTCATTTACGTTTCACTTGAATCTTTGCAGTCCTTTATCATCGACTATAAAATTGATGGTAAAGAAGTGACACCGTTCTTAAATAAACTGGCGCACGATAACGAAACGTTCTACTTTGATAACTTTTTCCACCAAACAGGACAAGGTAAAACATCGGATGCAGAATTTATGATGGAAAACTCTCTGTACCCGCTGGCTCAGGGTTCCGTTTTCGTGAACAAAGCGCAAAACACGCTTCAATCCGTTCCGGCGATTTTGAAGTCTAAAGATTACACATCTGCTACGTTCCACGGGAATACGCAGACGTTCTGGAACCGAAACGAAATGTACAAAGCGGAAGGCATAGATAAGTTCTTCGACTCTGCTTACTATGACATGAACGAAGAAAACACGAAAAACTACGGCATGAAAGATAAACCGTTCTTTAAAGAATCAATGCCGCTGTTAGAAAGCTTGCCGCAGCCGTTCTATACGAAGTTCATTACCCTGTCTAACCACTTCCCATTCGGAATGGATGAGGGGGATACTGACTTCCCGGCTGGAGACTTTGGCGACTCTGTCGTCAACAACTACTTCCAGTCAGCCCATTACCTTGATCAGTCCATTGAACAATTTTTCAATGACCTGAAAAAAGACGGGTTATATGATAAATCGGTTATCGTGATGTACGGAGACCACTACGGCATCTCTGAAAACCACAATAACGCGATGGCCAAAGTGCTTGGCAAAGATGAAATTACCGATTATGACAACGCCCAGCTTCAGCGGGTGCCGCTCTTTATCCACGCTGCCGGCGTGAAGGGCGAAAAAGTTCATAAATATGCCGGAGACGTCGATGTGGCTCCAACCCTTCTGCATTTGCTCGGAGTGGATACGAAAGACTACTTGATGTCCGGTTCTGATATTTTATCTAAAGAACACCGTGAAGTGATTCCGTTCCGTAACGGAGACTTTATATCACCGAAGTACACGAAAATATCCGGCAAGTACTATGACACAAAAACCGGTAAACAGCTTGATGAATCTGAGATCGACAAGTCAGAAGACTCATTCGTCAAGAAGGAACTCGAAATGTCCGATAAAATCATAAACGGAGACCTGCTGCGTTTCTACAACCCGAAAGGTTTTACAAAGGTGAACCCTTCCGATTATGATTACACAAAACACGGCGAGGATTCAGAGACGTCAACAGAAGACGAAGATAAATAAGAAAAAAGCAGAGAGGCCAGCCTCTCTGCTTTTTTTATTTCACTGCAGCACGTAATTCCTCTGCCGCAAACTCTACATTCGGGCCAATAATGACTTGTACTGATTGCCCGCCCGATTTGACAACTCCTTTTGCGCCTGCTTTCTTTAATAACGCTTCATTTACTAAAGACGTATCTTTTACTGTCAGTCTCAGCCTTGTCGCACAGTGATCAATCGTCTGCAGGTTTTCTTTTCCGCCAAGCCCCTTCAGCATGATGTTTTCATTGACAGACTGTGCTGTGTTCTCGTCCAGCACTTCATCCAAGTTATCATCCTCACGTCCCGGCGTTTTCAAATTCAACGTCTTAATTAAGACGTAAAACACGACAAAGTATACAGCCGCATAGCATATACCTACCAGAAGCAGCAGCAGCGGCTTTTCTGCAATTCCGTAGCTCAAAAGATAATCGATCGCACCGGCTGAAAAAGAAAATCCAGAGCGTATGCCGAGCAAATTAACGATGAATAGCGACAGTCCGGTTAAGACTGCATGCACAGCGTATAACAGCGGAGATAAAAACATAAATGCAAACTCAATTGGCTCCGTAATCCCTGTGATAAACGCAGTCAACGCAAAACCGATCATCATTCCGGCCGTTGCTTTTCGTTTTGATGGCTTCGCAGTCACAATCATTGCCAGACATGCCGCCGGAAGACCGAACATCATAATCGGGAAGAATCCCGTCATGTATGTGCCCGCTGTCGGGTCTTTAGCGAAAAAGCGCGCCAAATCACCTGTTACTCCGTTATATTCGCCGAATTGGAACCAGAAAATATTATTCAGCACGTGGTGAAGACCGAGCGGAATTAACAGCCTGTTGAATAAGCCGAATATGCCCGCGCCGATTCCGCCAAGCCCAAGCATCCACTCCCCAAACGCGTTAATTCCCGATTGAATCGGCGGCCATATCGAACCGAATATTCCTGCTAAAATGATTGTAAAAATAGCGGTGAGAATCGGCACAAGCCGTCTGCCGCTGAAGAACCCGAGATATTCCGGCAGTTTTGTATCCTTGAAGCGGTTATAGGTGTAACCCGCAATTAATCCGGCAATAATTCCCCCAAATACCGCCATGTTGTTTGCTTCATTAATCGATTTTGTTGCCGCGTCGAGCATCAGATACGAAATCGCCCCTGATAAACCCGCGGCCCCATTGCTGTCTTTTGAAATGCCGATGGCAATCCCAATCGCAAATATAAGCGGCAGGTGATCAAAAACAGCAGTTCCCGCTTGATAAACAAACGGGATATCGAATAAATCCTCCCTGCCAAGTGCAAGGATAATCCCGACTGCAGGCAAAACCGCAATCGGGAGCATAAATGACTTTCCAAGCTTTTGTAAAAATGAAAGCATACCCATCCCCCTCTTACCCTTTTTTAAAAATATACCATACAAGATATCTAGTGATCTATACCAATTTTCCCGGCATATTTCTTTTTTCCCAGGTTCGCGTGTTTCCTATTCTAGAGCCAATTGTGGTAAGCTTAAACTAGATTATTTAAAAAGAAAGCGGGAATGACAGATGATTGTAACAAACGATCAAGAATTAGAAGGCCTGAAAAAAATCGGCAGAATTGTAGCGCTGGCGCGTGAAGAAATGAAACGGAAGGCAGAGCCCGGCATGAGTACAAAAGACCTTGACCTTATCGGAAAAGCGGTGCTTGACGAGCATGGCGCTGTTTCGGCTCCGCAAAAAGAATACGACTTTCCTGGTGTGACATGCATCAGCGTAAATGATGAAGTGGCGCATGGTATTCCAAGCACATCCACTATTTTAAAAGCCGGAGATCTTGTGAACATTGATATCTCTGCTGAATTCGGCGGTTTCTACTCCGATACAGGCATCTCGTTTGTGCTCGGTGAAGGAGAAGAACGCCTTCACAAGCTATGCCAATGCGCAGAAGATGCCTTCCAAAAAGGGCTGCAGCAGGCCAAAGCCGGCAAGCGCCAAAATCAGATCGGCAGAGCCGTTTATCATGAAGCACGTTCTAAAGGATTTACCGTCATTAAAACCCTGACCGGCCACGGAATCGGCAGAAGCCTTCACGAAGCGCCGAACCACATCATGAACTATTATGATCCATTTGATAACGCGCTTTTCAAAAACGGCACAGTGATCGCACTTGAACCATTCATTTCAACAAAAGCGGAAACCATCGTCGAAGCTGGAGACGGCTGGACCTTTAAGACGCCGGATAAAAGCATGGTCGCCCAAGTTGAGCACACCATCGTCATCACCAAAGACGAGCCGATTATCCTGACAAAGCTGTAAAACACATTTCGTATGTTTAGCCTCCTCCTATTACAGGTAAAGCATCACTATTCTGCAGGAGGAGGCACTGTAATGAACAGAGATCAAGAAAAAATCCAAATTGAAAACGAAATGAATGCAATGCACGGAACAACAAAAGAAGAAATTTTAAAAGACTTTGAAGAATTTAAAGACTACCTGAAAAAACAAGTTGACCGGGGCAAAAAATTAGGATTAGATGACGGCAAGCTTGTCAAAAGCGCTGCGATCCTGGGAGACTACCTCGCAAAGCATGAAGAACCGCAAAACGGTGAAGAAATGCTGCTGCAGGAGCTTTGGCGCGTTGCGGATAATGATGAGAAAAAACATTTGGCACAGCTGTTGGTCAAATTGGTTGAGAAACAATAAATACCTAAGCCGGGCGCATGCCCGGCTTCTTTATATTGTCACAAGCCCGGCCCATCCAGATATGCTACACTAGGATTAATGTCTGTGAAAGGAGCCATTGTCCGCATGTGGTTTATTATTTTTGGAATCGTCTTTTTCATTGAAGGCATCATCATGACCGTTTTCGGCGTGAAGAAAAAAAACGGGATGCTTACATATATCGGTATTGTGTTCAGCATCATGACACTTGGCATTGTCGTGCTGAAACTCACCGGGCATTAAAGCATATTCAGCGTTTACTCCGCATATACATACAGGAAGAAAGTTCGCATCACTAGTGCGAAAGACTCAGTTTTTCCCGCATCTCTTTTCAGCATCTTTTGATAGATGTTACAATGCCAATCGTTTGGTCAATCAGATAGGGAAAGGAGTTTTCTGACATGCATTACGGCAGTAAAGGCTGGTATGTGGCAGAATTAAAAAAGCAGGGGATCACGCACCATGAAGGAAGAAAGCTTCAAAGCTATAAAACCTATTTTCTTGCCAACCTGCTTGAAACAAAGAAAAAACAATCCTGACATGGTAAAGCCGCGCACGTTTAGATGCGCGGCTTTTTTATTGAATCGGAAGCAGCCTGTCCCGTTTTTTGATAAAGGAAGATCTCCAGCTTTCCGACAATGCTTCTTCACTTAAAATCCGTTCAATGGCGGCGAGATTTTTTGTGTCATGGTATTTGATATGGTTTGCGAAATGGACGGATATGCCTTTTTCGCCTCTGGACAGCAGGTCGAGCTTGGCGCCCGGAGCAACCCTGCCCTCTTCCAGCACGCGAAAATAAAACCCCGTATATCCGGTTTGCTGAACTTTCAGCACCATATCCTTTGCACCGAACTTTTTGGCAAGCTTTATACACGGCTGACGCGGCTGGCTGACCTGAACAACGGCGTCAGCGAGCTGAAAGACATCGCCTATGCAAACGTCCTCCTCTGTCAGGCCTTGCACCGTGAGATTTTCACCAAACGCAGCGCTCGGGAGCGGTCTTGAGAGAAACTCCTCCCAAAACGGATAGTGCTCCGCCGGATAGACACAGACAGCCTTATCAGGGCCGCCATGATTGATGAGATCCGCTTGTCCGTCTCCCTCAAAATTCTCCCGATACAGCATCACTGCGGAATCTGCCGGCCGCTTCATAATGCCGGTCTCTATTTTCTTTCCGTCATATTCAAGCGTCTGCGGCTTTCCCAGATTAAGAGAAAGAACTGAATAATGAGCTGATGTCATATGAACACATCTCCTTTACAGGATATAAAATGATTGATTATCATAAAAAGAAAAGGTGGTTTTTTACATGCTTCAATATCGAATCGTTGCAGACGGCCGGGTTCAAGGTGTCGGTTTCCGCTACTTTGTTCAAGCGGAAGCCGATAAGCATAAACTCACCGGCTGGGTCAAAAACCGTGCTGACGGGCGTGTCGAGATTTTGGCCGAAGGGCCGGAAAACGCCTTGCAATCATTTCTTGAGGCCGTGAAGAAAGGCAGCCCCTTTTCAAAGGTTACCGGCATCTCTGTCACTGAATCCAGCAGTCTTGAAGGCCATCACCGGTTTTCAATTGTCTATTCGTAAGGCTTATCCTGATAAAAGTAATTCGGCTTGACGATTGAATTGTCATAAGATCGGTGAAAAATATGTGTGGAGGCGGGTGAAATCGGAGGTATCAGCCACGTCCAGTCACCCGTCAGCTTTCTGCCCGCTTCTTCCTCCTGTTCTTCAAACCGTTTAAACTGGCTTGCAGCCGTGTGATGATCCACGATGCTGACGCCGTGCTTTTTATACGAGTGCAAGACAGCTTTGTTCAATTCAACAAGCGCCTGATCCTTCCATAAATCTGTATTGTAATCAGCAGCGATGCCGATCACGGACGCCACTTTTTTTAGCATGTCGTACCGCTTCACATCTGCCAGGTTTCTTGCTCCGATCTCTGTCCCCATATACCAGCCGTTAAACGGTGCAGCATTATAATGAACGCCCCCGACTTCAAGCCTCATATCCGCAATAATCGGCACGCCGTACCATTGCAGCTTCAAGTCAGAAAACGCTTCGAATTCCGGGTGGGTCAGCGGAACTTCTATCACCAGTGAGCGGGGCAGTTCATACCAGACCGGCTGCTTGTCACCCTTCATGCGGAAAATAAGGGGAAGAAGATCAAAATCGGTCCGCTCTCCGCGCCAGCCGAGCTGCTCACAGGCTGCGGTGAGAGAACGGGAAGCAGGATCGCCAATTCTTTCTCCGTCGGATTCATATCCTGCGTACCGGATCAGCTGATGATTCCAGATCTCGACTTGCTTTTCGCCCTTCTCTTCCGGAGGGAAAATCGTAATGGTCGGCCTGATTTTCCCGTTATTTGTGGCGGTTTCAATGTGATGAAACAGAGCGTCCCGTACTTCTTCTTTTGTCCGGACGTCACGTCTGTCAATGACATTCAGCGAATTCCAGAACAGTCTGCCGATGCAGCGGTTGCTGTTTCTCCAAGCCATTTTCGCCCCGTGCGCCAGCTCTTCCTTTGTATGTACATAGCTTCCAGTCCGGTCAATCTCACTTTTAATGTCATCGAGACGGTCTTGCACTTCATCCTCCTTTCCGAGTTCCTGATAGCAATTGGCAATAAACGCTTTCGCTTCGTTCCAGAGTATTTCTTTATCTTCCAACAAACTCTCTCCTCCAAATCGCATTCATGCTTCTCATTGTATCGTTTTTGAGCGGGAAGACAAATGATTTTTCTGCATCTTCTTGGAAAAACAAATAAAAAAACACCCGCGTTTGCGAGTGTCAAAGGGATGATAAATGATGGGCCAATTCCATTAAATCACTGCGAAAGTTTCTGCCTGTCATTGGGATGCCGTGCCCGGTCAGCAGCGCTTCCGGTTCTCGTTCGGCAAGTCTTTGAATGGACTCGGCGGCCATCTCAGTGTCAGGTGTGAAATAAGCCGGCGGGCCGTGAAGCTCCTGTTTTTGAATGAAGACGTCAGCCATTTTTTCCTGTTCAACTGTAATCACCGCATCGCCGGCGACAAGCACACGGCCGTCCTCGCGGAATAATGAAATATGGCCCGGTGTGTGGCCCGGTGTTGCGATCCAGATCCACTCGTCCAAAAACGGAACAGTGCCGTCTTCAGGCAGCGCTTGAACATGAGAGGAAATATCGATCGAATGGCGCGGAAACAGAGGCGACAGCTTGGCAACCAGCCCGCTTTTGCTGTCTGGCCGCGCCGGCGGATAATCCTCTTTTCCGGTCACAAAAGGCATTTCCCGCGAATGAACATAAACAGGAACATCCCAATGCTCAAGGATCTCTTCAATGGCCCCGATATGATCAAAGTGCCCGTGTGTCAGAATAATGGCCTTCAAGTGATAGTCATCACCGAATCTTTGTTTTGCTTCGTTTAAAATCATGCCGGCTGATTGAGGCATGCCGGCATCTATTAAAATAAATGAATGAGGGTCAGAAGGATACTCAATAAAATAGACATTCGCAATTTGCACGGTCAGACCATGTACACCCTTTGCGGCCTCGAACCCAGTCCCGCTTCTGACTGAAGTCAGCGGCATATAAGGATCACTCATGAAGACACCTCCGGTACGTTGTATGCCGTTAGTGTATGTCATTCCGCCTGAATTATCATGCAGAAATCGAAATGGCACCGATCAATAAAGCGGTAACCGTCATGACGATCACGGCGAGAATCGCCCATTTCAAAGCGAATTTTTGATGATCGTCAATGGAGACTCCGACAAGCCCGACAAGCAAATGTGTAGATGGCACAAGCGGGCTCAGCATATGAATCGGCTGCCCGATAATTGAGGCTCTGGCAATTTCGACTTTATCAACACCGTATGCGACAGCCGTTTCTGATAAAATCGGCAGCACTCCGTAAAAATACGCGTCATTCGGCATGAGAAATGTGAAAATGCCGCTAGTTAAGGCTACAATCGCCGGGATCAAGCCGCCCATTTGTTCAGGAATCATCGACACAAGCGAAATCGCCATTTCGTCAACCATTTTGGTGCCTGTTAAAATTCCCGTAAAAACGCCTGCTGCAAAGATCATGGAGCCAATGGCCAGCACGTAGCTTGAATGTGCTGAAATACGCTGTCTCTGATGATCGAGGTTCGGATAATTCACAATGAGTGCAATACAGAATGCGATGACAAACAGCACCGTTAAACTGACTTTGCCTGATACTAAAAAGCCTATTAATGAAAGCGTTAATAACAAGTTAAACCACCAAAGCTTCGGCCGCTTCCACTCATCTTCAACCGCAGCGGCCGGTTCGTTGACATCGGCCGGCTGTTTCAGCTCAATCACGCCGAGTCGTTTGCGCTCCGCTTTACCCAGCACATACGCAACTGCGACCATACAAAGCATTCCGCTCGCGATCACAGGGATCATCGGCCCGGTCAGCTCAGCGGGATCGACCCCAAGCGCGCTCGCCGCCCGCGGCGTCGCACCTCCCCACGGAATCGTATTCATAATCCCCATGCCGACTCCAGCGATTCCCGCCAATATAATTGGCCGGATGCCGAGCAGCAAATAGAGCGGAAGCATCGCGCTTGTTGTAATCATATAGGTTGTGGAACCGTCTCCATCCAATGCAACAAGCATCGTAAGAACCGCTGTCCCGACAACAATTTTTAACGGATCGCCTTTGACCATATTTAATATTTTGGCAACCATCGGATCAAAAAGCCCAGTGTCAATCATGATTCCAAAATATAAAATCGCAAACATAATCATAACAGCCGTCGGCGCCACCTGCTGAATCCCCGAGATCATCATATCGCCAACTTCAGTGAACCCGAAACCGGCTATCAGCGCAAACACAATCGGCGTCAAAACCAATGCCGTCAGGACAGAAAGCCGTTTTGTCATGATCAGTACCATAAACACAAGCATCATAAGAAATCCTAAGATTGCTAACACATTCATTCCCCCTTTAAATGAATCCGCTTACATTTTATCCCCTATTCCCCTTTTGCCTTTTTGTCATCGTATGAGAAAAATGGTCTCAAGTAAATAATTTGGTTTTTTTGTATTTTTAATTTTTTAAAACCGTTTTGTTCTTTTTGGTCATTTCTAAACACAAAAAAAGCATTCCGCCTACGGCAGAATACTTTTTGCTTAATTGCCTGTCATGATGGTTTGATAAAACGCTGATTGTTCTTCAAGAAACCGTTTCGTTTCCTTGCTGTTTAAATAAAAGCTCTCCCAGTCCTGCTCGTTTATTTTCTGCTTCCATTCGGGCGAGGATGTCACCTTTTTTAATGCTTGGTCCCAGTAAGAAATCTCTTCCTCAGACATGTTTTTCGGTCCCAGCACCCCTCTCCAATGAGAGAAGACAAACGGAATGCCCTGCTCTTTCCACGTCGGCACTTTTGGAAAACCGGGCAGCCTTTTATCTGACGTGACGGCGGCTAATGTAATCTCGCCGTTTCGCTCGTACGGCTTGGCTTCTGAAACAGTCATGGAAGCTGCTTCTATCTCATGCCTGATAAGCGCCTGGATCAATTCTTCACTGCTGTCAAACTGTAAAAACTCAATGTCAAAAGGGTCAATCCCGTACATATCAGCGGCTCTGACGAACGAGAGCTGATCGTCATTGCCAAGCCCCGGAGAAAAACCGATTTTGACTTTGCCAGGATGCTTCTTGATCTCTTTCAGCACATCCTTTCCGCTTTTCAGCTCCGATCCTTTCGGAATGGCAACAGTCTGCCATTCCTTAGCGAGAATCGCCAGCGGCGTAAAATCATCAGTTTTTAATTTACTTTGTCCGAGCAGGTAATTGCTCAGGATTAAACTGGACATCATACTGATAGTCTTCCTGCCGCTTTGGTTGACATATTTCCAGCCTTTATCGCCTCCGCTCCCAGGCTTATACACAATATGAATCCCGCCTTTCATCAGCTGTTTTTGCCTGAGCACGGATTGAATCGCCTGCGCCGTTACATCCCAGCCCCCGGAAGGCTCGGCAGGCACAACGATCTCAACCGGCCCGTCCGGCAGACGTGGAGCGGCCGCCTTCCGGATGTCACCTTGCATGAAGACCAATAGACAAATGAATAGGATCACACATTTTTTCATCGCTATTCAGCCGCCAAATAATATTTTCTCTCCGGTCTGCCGATAATCCCGTACTCCAGCTCGGCTCGCGCTTCTTCCTTAGACACAAGATACTCGGCATAGCGGCGGGCTGTTGTTCGTGACGCACCCATTGCTTCTCCCAGTTCTTCCGCTGTCATTCCTCCCGCGGCAGTACACAGCGCCTCTTTAATTTTTTTCAGCGTGATCGGATTAATCCCTGTCGGCAAATCCTCCGCAGTGACAGCTCCCTTAGAGCTGCCCCCAAAAATATGGTCAATCATGGATTGGCTGACCTCCGGCTGAGACAGCAGCACCTGCCTTTTTTCTTTATACTGGAGCAGCACCTGTTTGAACTTGTCAGCCGTTACAGGCTTTATCAAATAGTTTGCGATCCCCGCCCGCAGCGCTTCCTGTAAGTGGCGGGTTTCCGTTGCGGCTGTGATGATCATAATATCCACTTCCGGAAACCGTCTCCGTATCTCTGGAATCAATGCTGTTCCGAGCTCGTCCGGCATATAAATATCCAATAGCAGCAAATCAGTTTTATGTGTCTCCAAAAGCAACATTGTCTCTTTGGCATTGCCCGCTTTGCCGATAATGCTGAATCCATCAAGCTGTTGAATCAATCTCTCATGAATTTGCGCAACCCGAAAATCATCCTCCGCAATCACGATGTGAATCAAATGGATTCCCCCTTTGTCTGTTTCTCCTTCGGTATAAAAACAGTAAATACCGCTCCCTCGCTTTTTTGATTTGCCAGCTCGATCCAGCCTCCCAGCTCACGCACTGACTCTTTTACGTTGGCGAGTCCGTAGCCTCTCTTCATCCCCTTTGAAGAGTAGCCTCTTTCAAACACCGCCTCCATTTTATCAGGCGGCACTCCCAGTCCCGTATCGGATACTTCGATAACAATATCCCGTCCGATATCTGTAATAAAACATGAAACCTCCTGTACGCTTTGATCCGCTACAGCTTCGAAAGCGTTATCAATCAAATTGCCGATAATTGTAATGAGATGGGACAAGCCGACATGAGGAGGAAGAGGCCCAAGTGTGCTGTTGTCATCGATCGACAGCTTCACCTTTTTTTCCGATGCTTTGCTCATCTTTCCTAACAAAATCGCCTGCACCTGCTGCGAATGAATATTTTGGAATAAAATATCATGCTGTTCATTTTGGATGGCGTATTCCTCTTTAATCAATTCAATCGCTTCCTCATATTCACCAAGCTCAAGCAGCCCTAAAATCGCGTATAGCTTATTAGAAAATTCATGAGTCTGGGCGCGCAGGTCCTCTGAGTATTTTCGTACCTCTGTCAGCGTGTCAATCAGCTTTTTCAGTTCTGTTTTTTCTCTGAAGCTGATAACAATTCCATACGCCTGTCCGCCTTGTGTCATGACTTTTGTATTGATAATAAAGACTTGATCGTTGACGCATACCTCCTGATTCGGCGGCATTTCTTCCTGCTCAAGCACAGACATCAGTTCTGCTCCCGGCATCACGTCATCAACAGGCACGTTCATTACAGGCTCGGGAAGCTTAAGCATCTCAGCCGCCGATACGTTCATCATCGTTACAATGCCATCACGATTGGTGGCGATAATCCCTTCCTTAATCGCCCGCAGCATCGCATTCCGCTCCCGATAGAGAGAGGCAATTTCGTGCGGTTCAAGGCCAAGCGTATCCTTTCTGATGCTTTTGGCAAGCGCGGCGGCACCGGCAAATCCAAGCAGCAGCACGAGGACAGCCATGAAGCTTAAGTCTCGCAGATGTTTCTTGATGCCTTGCTCTGTCTTGGTTTGCAGAAAATCAACGGACACGCTGCCGATCACTTGGCTGCGCCCCTGTTGTTCCTCGATAATCGGTGCGCTCCCACGGATCACCCTTTGTCCATCCGCTTTTGTCTCTGAGACGTGAGAGCCTCCAAACAGGATTTCTCTGCTTCTCGTCAGATGCTTATTTCCGCTATTGTCCGAGGCGGTTCGGACCATTCCCTTTTCATCAAGCACATAAATCGCATAAGCGCCGGTCTGTTCTTTCATTTGTTCAATGACCTCCTGCGCCTCGGCAGCTTGCCCGCCTTTCGACACGATAAGCTCCTTTGCCGGCGGCATATAGGAAATCGTTCTCGCCGTCTGTACCGCCAGCTGCTCTGCCTGTTTTCGCCCTTCTTTTGTTTGCTGAACGGCAAACGTGACTGTCAGCACGCCAATCACAAAGATCAGCAGCGCCGCAATCAACCCCATTATTTTTGTTTGCAGAGAAAAATGGAATCGCTTTTTCACCACAGCACCAGCCGTCCTTTCTACCTAGATCATACCATTTTTCGCCCGGTCATTTTCTTATTTTTCAAAATCCATTTCTTTGGTGATCAGGATCTATTATTCAGATCAAGATGTTTCCTTTTTTCATGAAGGAATCATTCCATCTGAACATTTCAATATACATATAGTATCTGAGTGATATGGGGAAGGGCGGGAGTGTATGGTGAAAACGAGTCTTATTGTGCTGACTTATAATCAATTGGCGTTAACAAAACAATGCTTGGAGAGCATATGGACGCATACCGATGATGGCTGTATAGAAGTGATTGTTGTAGATGACGGGACACAGGACTACCTCAAACAGATTCCTTCAATCAAAACAATTTTTAATGAAACAAACGAAGGGTTTGCGAAAGCCTGCAATCAGGGCCTTGAGGCCGCTTCGGGGGACAATGTTCTTTTTTTAAACAATGATACTGTTGTGACAAGTCATTGGCTGGAGCCGATGATCAAGCTGCTTTATCAAGATGATAAAACCGGCATGGTCGGGCCTGTAAGCAATTATGTCAGCGGGCCTCAGCAAATCTCAGTTGACTACACCAGCTTAGAAGGAATCGAAGCTTTTTCACGGCGCCATTGCATGCAGCAGCGGAGCAAATCAAGAAGCGTTTTAAGGCTGGTCGGATTTTGCCTTCTTGTCAAAAAAGAGGTGCTGGACAAAATCGGCGGCTTTGACGAGCGTTTTGGAGGCGGTTCATTTGAGGACGATGATTTGTGCCTTCGCGCTCTGCAGGCCGGATATCAGCTGAAAATCGCCCTTGACTCGTTTGTGCATCATCACGGGCATGCCACGTTTTCCGGCAATCCGGATTTAAGCATCAGCCGATTATATCAGGTCAACCGCCAAACCTTTATAGATAAATGGAAGCACGATGTGACGGCTTTTATTGATCCCCAGCCAGAGCTGACAGCCCTTGTGCCTTCAAAAGCCCGCTCCATCCTGCATATCGGCTGCGGCGCGGGTGCTGCGGGTGCAGAGCTGTTGAACCGGCAAACCTGTACATTGTACGGCATTGAAGAAAATGCGCTGCTACGTACAATGGCAAGCGCCTATTATGAACAAGACATGTCAGCAGATACGGAAACATGCGGCCTACCTTACCCTGAGGCTTTTTTCGATGCCATTTTGATAGGAGACCTTTTGAGCTGCTCGATGCATCCCCGGCGAACGATTGAGGCTCTTGCCGTTTATCTAAAGCCTTCAGGCTCATTGATTTGCAGTATCCCGAATGCAGCTTATGCAGACACGTTTTTTTCTTTATTATGCGGAACACCGGCACACACACATTTCATCACGCCTCAAAACGTAAACACACTATTTCCCGAACACCTTTATGACATAAAATCAACCTCCCATTTAGCCGTTCCTGAATCGAACATACAGCTGTTTTTACAAGAAGTTGAATATCTTGCCGGGCAATTTGATTTGCCTTTGGATCACTTGTCAAAACATGCTCAGATTGATTACATGTTTGTCCATGCAATGAGGAAAAAACCTGAAGCGGAGGTGGCGATATGATTTCGATCAGCCTATGTATGATTGTGAAAAATGAGGAAGCCGTTATCGGCCGCTGCTTAGATTCTGTGCGCAGGATTGCTGATGAAATGAACATTGTGGATACCGGCTCAGCTGATCAGACGAAAGACATCGCTGCCCGTTATACAGACCGTATCTTTGATTTTGAATGGATAGACGATTTTGCGGCCGCCCGTAATTTTTCGTTTCAGCAGGCAACAGCTGACTATATTTTATGGCTTGATGCCGATGATGTGTTTACCGAGAAGGATCAAGAACTGTTCTTGGATTTAAAAAGAACGCTTGATCCGCATATTGACGCGGTATCAATGAACTATCACCTGGCGTTTGATGAAGAAAACAACGTCACATCCAGCTTAAGAAGATACCGGCTCGTAAAACGGGAAAAGGGCTTTAAGTGGATCGGCGCGGTTCATGAATATTTAGAGGTGTACGGAAATCTCCATCACAGTGACACAGCGGTTTCTCACATGCCTCTTAGTCATGACGCTGACCGAAATCTGCGAATTTATGAAAACATGGCCTCGTCAGGAAAGAATTTTTCGCCAAGAGATTTATTTTACTATGCGAACGAGCTGTGTGATCACGGAAAAATAGAAAAAGCGATAGAATACTATTTGCGTTTTTTGAAAACAAAGCAGGGATGGGTTGAGGATAATATCAGAGCATGCGATAAATTGGCAGATTGCTATCATTCATTGGGACTGAAGGAAAAAGAATTAAACTGGGTGCTCCACACGCTCGTCTACGGACCTCCCAGAGCAGAAACGTGCTGCAGATTGGGATTCTCTTTTTTAGAAAAAAACGATGTCCAAACCGCTGTCTATTGGTATGAAAAAGCAATAGAAAATAGAGGCTCAGAAAGCTTGGCTTTTCAAAACCGCGCCTGCGCCACCTGGCTGCCTCACTTACAATTAGCCGTCTGCTACGATAAGCTTGGCCAGCATCAGCTTGCCTATCAGCATAATGAATCGGCTTTACAATACCGTCCTCATGATTCAAGAATGCTTGCCAACAAAACATACTTTGAAGAGGTCCTGCAGCAGCAGGCTGGCCCCGGAGGTGAACATCATGGAAATCAATAAAAGGTCACTTGCTGATTCTATGAAAGAATATGAGCGAAAAGATAAAGAGTATTACAAAAGCATCAACTGGCAGCTGTTTGACCTGGTAGAACCCCATGCGAAAACCATTCTTGAGGTCGGATGCGCCGAAGGCCTGTTTGGCGCAGCTGTTAAGGAAAAAATGAATTGCTCCTATTTTGGGGTCGAATCATATCCGCCAGCTGCCGAAAAAGCCGTTCATCACATTGACGAAGTGATAACAGGAGACATCGAAACATTGAAGCTGCCTTTTGAAAAAAACACATTTGATCACGTCATCTTCGGCGATGTATTGGAGCACTTAATAGACCCTTGGGCAGTGTTAGCTAACATAAATCCTTACGTAAAAGAAACAGGGAGCATTTTGGCAAGTATTCCGAATATCGGGCATATCTCAATTTTTGAAAGTCTGCTAACCGGCAAATGGACGTATACACAGGCTGGGCTGCTCGATAAAACACACTTCCGTTTTTTCACCTTGCAGGAAATGAAGAAGATGTTTCATGAAACAGGTTACAAGGTCAGCCAAATCGATCCTATTTCCTTTACGACTCACTATTATGAAAAAATGATCAGCAAACTGGCACATGTCAAAGCAAACATGGGAATTCACCATGCAGATTTCGAGGAGGAAGCCAGAGCCTATCAATATGTCATAAAGGCGCAAAAAAGATGAAACAGCATCTAAATGAAAATTCCATTTGCTTCATTTATAAACCACCTCATCATCTGTTGCTCACGCCCTAAAGTAATGTGATCAAACATAAAAAAAGGCAGACCGCGTCTGCCTTTTTTCTTTCTACCATATCCCTAATAATTTCCACCATAATCCGCCGATCACGAGCCATGTGACAATATGAACGATCGACAGGATAAATCCGATAGACCACCATTTGCCTTGCGAAATGTAGCCTGCTCCGAAAAAGACCGGAGCCGCTCCAGAACCGTAGTGGGTTGTTGACCCGAACAGATTGCTGAAGAATGCGAGGCTCAGCGCTGCTAAAAGCGGCGGTGCGCCCGCTGCCACGACAACAGCCAAAAATGCTGAATACATCGCACTGATGTGGGCTGTCGCACTTGCAAAGAAGTAGTGAGAGTAATAATACACAACAATTAAAATGAAAAATGCCACAATCCAAGAGAATCCTGATACAGATGATTTCATGGCGTTGCTGAACCAAGAAACCATGCCTAATTCATTCAGGAAGTTGGCCAGCATAACGAGCGCCGCAAACCAAGTGAGCGTATCCCAAGCGCCCTGTTCTTTCTTGATATCATCCCAAGTCAGAACCTGTGATAATAAAAGAACTGACAATCCGATCAGTGCGGTTGTGGTTGCGTCGATGTTGAAGCTGCCGCCAAAAATCCAAAGAGCAAGCACTAAAAGAAACACAATAACCATGGAAAGCTCTGATTTTTTAAATGGTCCCATTTCTTTCAGTTTTTCGGTTGCGATTTTCGCTGCGTCCGGTGTTTCTTTAATTTCCGGCGGATACAGCTTGTAAATCACAAGCGGTGTGATGATTAAGCTCACAAGTCCCGGCACAATCGCGGCAATTGCCCAGCTTGTCCATGTTAAGTCCACCCCTGCGACATCATGGGCCAGCTTGGCAATCAGCGGGTTTGCCGCCATCGCCGTCAGGAACATAGCAGATGTAATCAAGTTTCCCTGAAAACCGGTTTTTAATAAGAAAGCACCGATTTTTCTTTCTGTTCCATCTGCCGGGCTTGATCCGAATGTTTCGGATAATGATCTGATAATAGGAAATATAATGCCTCCTGCACGCGCCGTATTACTTGGAATAGCAGGTGATAATATTAAATCACTGAACAGCAGTGAATAAGAAAGTCCAAGGGTTTTCTTCCCGAATTTCTGAACGAATACATACGAAATTCTCGCACCTAGCCCGGTTTTGATAAATCCCCGGGAAATAAAGAATGCGATGACGATAAGCCAGATGGTCTTATTCCCGAATCCGCTTAATGTATCCTCAATTGATAATGTTCCAGTTAATGCAGTAACCGCCAATGCAAAAATTGCAATTGCACCCATTGGCAAGGGCTTGGAGATAAAGCCGATAATTGTCGCGACGAAAATCGCAAACAAATGCCATGCTTTAGGTTCAAGTCCGGACGGAGCGGGAATAAACCAGATGATTAGTCCCACAGCGACAGTAATAAGCAATGGAACAAGCTTTACTGCTGACTGTTTTCCTGCGTCTTTTTCTGAAGCCATAAATAGGTCTCCTCCTATATACTTGTTTTCCGATCCCCTTTTTCATTCTACTCCTTAACTAAGTTAATAAACATTTTAATTAATTAAAAAACACAAAGGTGAGCAGCCCTTTGTGTTTTTTTCATTTCTTAATTTAGTTTACCCGCGCCCGCTTGAGATATAACACTTGACTTCACATTCGCGGAAGCATCAATTGACCCGTGCAGAGATGGTGTCCATCCGACAGAAGAGCTCAGCCCGTTTGCAGCCGATGCGTTGATCTGCGTACCGTTCAGTAATGTGCCGGAATCATATAAAGCCGTTCCCCCGCTGAATACGCTGATCGTTTTAGCAGCAGTCAATCCCGGAACGTCAATGGCATTGTTTTGTGCATAAATTTTAGATGATTTTCCGATTCCCCACGCATAGCTAAAGGCATAATCTGATGAGTTTTTATTGCCTTCATAATAGTTGTTGTAAACGTGTACCTGTCCAAAACGGACTCTCGGTGCTCGCTGAACGATATTTTTGTAGCGGTTATGATGCAGTGTGATTTTTAATTTGCCGTCATCGGAAGTTTTGCTGTCGCTTGATCCGAAAATGGAGCTTTTATCATGATCGTGATAGAAGTTATAAGACATTGTAATGTAGTTAGCGCCGTTAGAGGCATCAGTTTGGCCGTCATGGTGCTGATATTCTCTTCCAAAATACTTTGGAGAGGTGCTGTCTGGACGGGAACCGTCATTAAATGTACAGTGATCGATCCATACATGTGTACCGCCGTTTATTGTGATGTTGTCATATTGTGAGTTCCAGTTTCCTGAACTTCCGTCAGTCGGGTCCCATTGAGGGAAATAGTCATATGCGTCTTGGAATTCGATATTGCGGATAATGACGTTATCACTCTTGATCTGGAAGTTTCCGCCCAGAACTTTAGCATTTGACCCTGAACCGACGATCGTCGTATTTGCAGGGATATCCACCATCACGCGTGCCTTTTGGTTTTTCTGTGAGCGTGCTCTGGCCTCTTCCTGTGTTCCGGATGGCTCTTTTTTACCCCATGTGCTTGGGTCATAGGCTTTCAAATATTTATTCAAATCGTACTCTGGATCTTTATAATCATTCAGACCAAGCGGCTTCAGATTGTCATCGACATTCATGTCAATCGTTCCCTTGATATAAATGATTTTTGGCGTTGTATTGGTGTCCTTGCCCAAAGCCGAAACGAGCTGATTTCTGTTGCTGACTGTATACACGTGGGATGATGAGGCTTTTGATCCGCCTGTCGTGCCGGTCGAGTATGCTCCCCAGCCATCATTTGACCCTAACGTCTGATGGCCCAAATCCGCTGCGTTCGCCCCAACCGGAGTCAAGCCTAATAACAAAGCCGTGGCTAACATCACTTTTTTCATTCAGTATGAACCCCCATTTTCTATTTTGTGAGAATTTGTTCCATATTCTACAAAAAACATAATAGCAAATTCATGGGCATTCATAACCGAAAATGTACCGCTTTTTATTGCGGCATCCTGCAAAAAAACACCGCAAAAACCGCAAATATAAAAAACCCCAAAAGGACGATAATCGCCTTTTGGGGTTACATTCCTGCATTATGCCCAAGATTTTACTTTTTCGTTGTCTGTCACAAAGAGAAGCACTTTCCCTTCATCGAGCCGTTTTTCAAACTGAGCCGCTTCGTCTTCTGAAAAACCGATTTCGTGGATTTTATTGCGAAGCTCGTCTCCTTTTTTATTAAATATGTTCCCTACCGCATGTTTGAAACCTGTTTCTTTGGCTCCGATCGTGTTGGCATTCGTGTTGTCTGCCAGTCGTTCCGTTCTGTCATCGTCGTGAGCTAAGACGTATACATCCTCTTTTGCGACACCCATTTGCTGTAATTCTTCTACATCCTTCATGAGCTGTTCGTCGTTTGTATACTCTCTTACAACTGGTTTCATATCCAATTCCTCCTTCATCATGTCTATGTTATATTCATACCCGATCCGTTTTCTATGAAACAGCATCCGGAGCATTGGGCACAAAAACAGGAAGAATGGTAGTAGATATTTAATTTCTAACCATGGTAAAGTGATAGAACGAGAGTATTTTCAGAATAGTCAAAATCAAAACCGCTGCACGGAGCGTCCGAACATGATTCGCCATTTTTATCCGTACAAGCAGGAGGTATGTCCAATGCAATACTTTTCACCAGAACAGCAATACAATGCGTGGGTTGTGAGTGATTTAGTAAAACAGGTCTTCCATCAGCGTGTCGGCTATTCAGCCGGCATTCACCAGCTTGCCATCTTTGCCGAAGAAACATTTCACATCGATATTGACTTTGTTTTCTCTATTGTCATGAATATCGGAGACATTGAATTTGCGCTCTCTGAAGAAATCGAAAGAAAATTGTCCGGCTATCTCAGCGTTCTTCTTCCCCATGTCAGCAGAGATATGCTTGAAGCCTCTAAAGCCAACGCCAGTTCGTTTTTATCCCACAGACACGGCGATGCTGTGTACGATTTATTTGTGCCATATGACCCATACATCAAAAAAACATAAAGCAGCGGACTTCTATTTCTTTATTTAAAAAATATTGACATAGGAAGCCATGCTATTATAGTGTTTATTTGTGATAATGATTCTCATTATTAAATTCAGAAAAAAGGAAGAAAACAATGCGCACCTATCCTAACAAGTTTATTGCCATCATCAGTGTTTTATTAATCGCTTGTTTCATTATATCCGGCTGTTCATCAAGTCAGGATAACAGCGGCAGCAAAGCCGGAAGCAAATCTAAGGATTCAAGAGTCATTCAGCACGAAGACGGAAAAACAACAGTGACCGGCACGCCTAAAAAAGTCGTTGTGCTTGAGCTATCATTCCTGGATGCTGTTTACAATCTCGGCATCACGCCGGTAGGCATAGCCGATGACAACAAAAAAGACATGATTCAAAAGCTGGTCGGCAGCCCGATTGATTATACATCCGTAGGCACGCGAAGCGAACCGAATCTTGAGGTCATCAGCTCCTTGAAGCCTGATTTAATCATCGCTGACGCTGAACGCCATAAAAACATTTACAAACAGCTGAAACAAATCGCACCGACCATTGAATTGAAAAGCCGGGAAGCGACTTATGATGAAACAACGGACAGCTTCAAAACCATTTCTAAAGCATTAAATAAAGAAAAAGAAGGAAAAGAAAAACTCGCAGACCATACAAAGGTCATTGACGATCTGAAAGCGGAGCTTCCGAAAGATGAAGACCGCAGCATCGTTCTCGGCGTGGCAAGAGCCGATTCCTTCCAGCTTCATACGTCATCTTCTTATGACGGAGAAATCTTCAGCATGCTCGGCTTTACGCACGCCGTGAAGTCAGATAACGCGTATCAAGAGGTCAGCCTCGAGCAGTTAAGCAAAATCGATCCAGATATTTTGTTTATTTCAGCCAACGAGGGTAAAACAATCGTAGATGAGTGGAAAAAGAATCCGCTCTGGAAAAATCTAAAAGCGGTGAAAAACGGACAAATCTACGATGCAGACCGCGACATTTGGACAAGATTCAGAGGAATCAAGTCCAGTGAAACAAGCGCCAAAGACGTGCTCAAAAAAGTGTATAATAAGTAGGACAAAAGAGAAGCGAGGAGAATCCTTGCTTCTTCGTTTTTGCAAACAGACGCAGCAAGGAAGTGAGACTGTTGTATTACTCAGCCAAACGGCGCTCATCATCAAGATCGATGGTTTTTATCATTGCACTGATCATCCTTATTTTCGGGCTTGGGCTGAATCTCTCAGTAGGCGCCTCAGACATCGGCATCATTGATGCTTTGACATATCTTTTTGTATGGGACGGATCAAAAGAACAGCTTATCATCTCTACTCTTCGCCTCCCCCGCACATTAATCGGCGTTTTCGTCGGCGCCAGCCTGGCTGTAGCAGGGGCGCTGATGCAGGCCATGACAAGAAACCCTCTGGCTTCACCTCAAATTTTCGGTGTGAATGCGGGTGCATCGCTGTTTGTCGTTGCTTCTCTCGTCATTCTGCCGGCGTCGTCCTACTCTTCGGTTGTGTTCGCTTTTGCAGGTGCGGCGGCAGGCGGCGCAATTGTGTATATGATTGCCTCTTCCGGCGGAATGACACCTGTCAAACTGGCGCTGTCAGGAATGGCGGTGCATTTGTTCCTGTCCTCCATGACACAGGCGATTATTATTTTAAATGAGTCGGGAGAGGATGTGCTGTATTGGATGACGGGTGCGATTGACGGCAGCAATTGGCAGGACGTCATGACCATTGCCCCGTTTTCTGTCATCGGCATTGGACTTGCCCTTATGTTTTCAGGCCCCGTTTCTGTTCTCGGTCTCGGTGATGAAACCGCAAAAGGACTCGGGCAAAACATGAACGGCATGCGGATTCTGATCAGCTTTATCATTTTAATTCTTTCCGGCGCTTCTGTGGCGGTTGCCGGCCCAATCGGCTTTGTCGGGCTGCTCGTCCCGCATATCGTCCGCAAGCTGATCGGAGAAAATTACAAGTATGTGCTGCCGTTTTCGGCACTGTTCGGCGCCATTTTATTGGTGTACGCAGATGTCCTGGCCAGATGGATTGCATTCCCTTATGAATCTCCGGTCGGCATTGTCACCGCCATTATCGGAACACCATTTTTCTTATATTTAGCAAGGAAAGGGCGAAATCTGAAATGAAGAAATCAACCAGAAAACAAAAACGCCCCTTGCTGGCCATCCTCATATTGGCTGTCATCTTGCTAGTGCTGTCCGTGATCAGCATCGGCTTCGGGGCATTGTATATTTCACCTGATGCGGTGGTTACGAACCTGTTAGGAGCGGATCATTCCTTCGAGTTTATTATTCAGCAGTACCGGCTCCCCCGCATTATACTGGCGATTCTGGCAGGCGCCGGGCTTGCCGCTGCCGGAGCCATTTTGCAGGGTGTCATCCGAAATCCCCTTGCGTCTCCGGACGTTGTCGGAATTTCAAAAGGGTCCGGACTGGCCGCCATGGCCGTTATTCTCATTTTTCCTGAGTCTCCGGTCTACGTGCTGCCGTTCTCCGCATTTGCCGGAGCAGCCATTATTGCTGTAGTATTATTAATGATAGCCCGCAAAAAAAACATTCAGCCCTCTTCATTGGCTTTATCAGGCATTGCCTTAGGCGCGGTCTGCCACGCCGGCATGCAATATATGATGGTCAAATTTCCGGGGGACGTCAATGCAGCGCTCATTTGGCTGACAGGCAGCCTCTGGGGGAGAAACTGGGAAGAAGTCAAGCTCCTTGCACCATGGCTTCTTGTCCTTTTGCCGATTGTCTGCATCCTCATTCCGAAGCTGGATCTGATGTCACTCGGAGATGAGTTAGCGCAGGGTCTCGGCGAAAACGCAAACAGGCTGAGATTCATCCTGATTTTCACCGCAGTTGCACTGGCGGGGAGCTGTGTAGCTGTCGTCGGATCAATCGGTTTTATCGGGCTGCTTGCGCCGCATATCGCCAGAAGGCTTGCCGGAGAAAAAGCTAAATATTTACTGCCTGCATCAGCATTAATCGGTGCTATTATATTACTAATCGCAGATACATTAGGACGCGGCATCATGCCTCCGGTTGAGATACCCGCCGGAATATTGACAGCTGTGATCGGCGCGCCTTATTTTTTATATTTATTGAAATTCGAAGCGAGGAAACAGTAGGGAGAGGATACCATGGGAAAACTGGCTGCAGACCAGCTCACTCTTTCATATGACAGCACAGTGATTATTGACGGAGTCGATTTAAAGATTGAAGAAGGAAAAATCACTGTGCTCATCGGCGCCAACGGCTGCGGAAAATCAACAATCCTCAAATCGCTTGCCAGGCTGATGGCCCCAAAAAGCGGCACGGTCCTATTAGAAGGAAAAGATATTCATCGCCAGCCGTCCAAAGAAGTGGCTAAAAAGCTGGCGATTCTTCCTCAGTCTCCTCAAGCGCCTGAAGGATTGACGGTACAGGAACTATGCTATTTTGGCAGACATCCTCATAAAAAACTGTTATCCAAGCATACGCAAGAGGATCACGATATGGTAGAGTGGGCGCTTGACGCAACCGGGATGAATGAGCTGAAGGATCGGACACTTGATGCCCTTTCAGGCGGTCAAAGACAAAGAGCCTGGATTTCCATGGCGCTTGCACAAGGCACTGATTTGCTTTTGCTCGATGAACCGACCACTTACTTGGACATTTCTCACCAAATTGAGGTGCTGGAGCTCCTGAAAAAGCTGAACCGGGATCATGGACGAACAGTTGTCATGGTGCTTCACGACTTAAACCAAGCCGCTCAATATGCTGACTATCTGATCAGCGTATTGGACGGAAAAATCTACAATGCCGGAACGCCGGAAGACGTCTTCACCCAGCCGTTTTTCCGGGAAGTCTTCGGCTTGGAATGCTGCATCATGAGAAGCCCGATCGACCAGAAGCCGATGTGCCTGCCGATGGGACTATGCCCAAAATTACGGACGTGATGAAAAAGGAGAGGAATCTGCCTCTTCTTTTTTTATGCGGCTTACTTTTTGTATTTCATCACTTGTCCGTGTTACATTGGTGTCAATCAAATGATAGGAGGATGAATATGACAACAGCTCAACAGCAGATTCAATTAGCAAGACGTCCGCAAGGGGTGCCCGTTCACGAAGATTTCCGCTTTGAAACGATCCCCGTTCCTGAGCCGAAGCAAGGTGAGGTGCTTGTCAAAACACTCTATGTGTCAGTCGATCCTTACATGCGCGGACGAATGCAAGACACGAAGTCATACGTAGAGCCATTTGCCTTAGACGAAGCGCTGTCAGGCGGTGTCATTGCTGAAGTCGTGTCAGACGGAGATAAGCTGAAACAAGGAGAAATCGTCATCGGAAACCTGAACTGGCAGGAATATTCCACTGTCAGCGAGTCCGCCGTGCGAAAAATTGATACAGGTCTCGCCCCTGCTTCAGCGTATCTCGGCATTTTAGGAATGACCGGTTTGACGGCATATTTCGGCCTGCTGGACATCGGCCGCCCGAAAGAAGGCGAAACCGTGGTTGTCTCCGGAGCAGCAGGGGCTGTCGGTTCCGCTGTCGGACAGATCGCCAAAATCAAGGGAGCACGCGTCGTCGGTATCGCAGGCTCTGATGACAAAATTGAATACCTAAAGAATGAACTGCAATTTGACGAAGCGATTAATTACAAAACTGCAGATGATATTCAACAAGCGCTTGCTGACGCTTGTCCGAACGGTGTCGATGTGTATTTTGACAATGTCGGCGGGCCGATTTCAGATGCGGTCATGAACCTCCTCAATGAGTTTGCCCGCATTCCGGTATGCGGCGCCATTTCTTCCTACAACGCGGAAAACGAAGCGGATGACATGGGCCCTCGCGTCCAATCCAAGCTGATCAAAACGAAGGCGCTGATGCAAGGGTTTATCGTAAGCGACTACTCCGACCGTTTTCCTGAAGGTGCAAAACAGCTGGCGGAATGGCTGAGAGACGGAAAACTTCATTATGAGGAAACGATCACTGATGGCTTCGAAAACATTCCGGACGCATTTCTTGGCTTATTTAAAGGAGAAAATAAAGGAAAACAGCTGATCAAAGTCAGTGATCAAAGCTGAGATTATACCTAAAAAAGGAGGGCTTTCCGCCCTCCTTTTATTTTTGAGAATACGTCAATGACGAAGAGTCAAAGTGAAAAATCCATCTTCATCCGGTTCTGTTTCTACCGACGTAAACCCGGCTGCTTTAAAACAGGATAAACTGATTTGATTGTCTTCTTCAATGCAGGCAGCCCATTCACTTACCCTCGCGAAATTGGGATCAGCAATTAATTTACGTAATATCGTTTTCCCATAACCTTGAAGATGATGCTGAGGATTTACGATCAATCCCATATACGCCTTATCCTCCACGAACTCAATGATGACCACCCCTGCCGGCAGCTGTTGGTCATATGCCATCATGACAGCATTGCTTTCATCATTAATCACTCGGGCGTACCACTGATGTAATGGCAGCATTCCATCCATTCTCTGCCTGACATTCTCATTCTCAAACCACTTTTCAATAATGTTCAGCTCAGACTCCTTCAAAAAACGAAAACTGTCTATCGAAGCCATCTCCTCACCCCGCTCCTATTTTCTTTTATTTTACAGCAAAAAGGAAGGGCGATTCCGCCCTTCCTTTTATTTCGTATTCAGGTTACCGCCTGAATAAACAGCTTCACTCAGCTCCACGCCAAGTTTCTTCGCCATTTTCTTCAGCTTTGATTCTTCCATACGCGTGACAAGACTCAGCACGTTCCCTTCTTTTCCAGCCCGTCCTGTTCGTCCAGATCTGTGAACATAGCTGTCTTCATCAGGAATATCGGCGTGGATCACATACGGCAGGTTTTCAATATCCAAACCGCGCGCGGCAATGTCAGTTGCCAAAAGCAGCGGGAACTCGCCCTGCTCAAACGCTTTAATGATCTTCGCCCGCTCCATCTTCTTGGCCTCACTGTGAAGAATGCCAAGGTCGACATGATGGTACGCCAGCTTTTCCGCGTACACACTAAGGTTACCGATATCTCTCACAAACACAAGCGCCTGCATGCCATGAAGTCTTGAAAGCTTTTGCAGCAGCTTCACTTTGTCGCGCTGGTCACAGATGATGTATTGATGCTTCACTTTTCCCGCTTCCGCTTTGCTGCGTTCTACCTTCAACACCTCGGGCTCTTTCGTCATGTCGCGGAGCACGTCTTCTGTTTCTTTCTTCAGCGTGGCTGAAAAACAAAGAAGCTGGCGGTCTCTTAATGTCGTTTTAATGATTTGCTTGATCGTTTCACGATGCTCCGGCAAGACAAGCTGATCGGTTTCATCAAGTACGATCGTTTTCACTTCATGCATCTTGAGTTTTTTCGCTTGAATCAGCTCAAACACCCTGCCCGGCGTCCCGACGATAATATGCGGATGATTCTTTTTCAGCTTTTCGACCTGCTTTTTCACATTCGCTCCGCCGATTAAGGAAACTGCGCGTAATTCTGATCCCGTTTTCCAGTCCTGAATCACCTGAAAAATCTGCATCACCAGCTCACGTGAAGGTGCTAAAATCACCGCCTGCGGATGCTTCTGATCAGGTTTGATGCGCTCCAATACCGGCAGTGCGTAGGCAAGCGTCTTACCTGTTCCTGTCGGCGATTCTGCGATGACATCCTTACCTTCCATGATGAGTTGGGCCGCCTGCTCCTGCACAGGAGTCGGCTTTTCGAAACCTGAAGCGTTCCAATTTTCTTTGATAAATGATTGTGCATTATGTAAAAATGGCCAAGTTTGCGTCATTTTGTTCTCCTCGATTCCTGAAATCTATTCCATAGTATCTCAAAACAGCGCGCGGAACGCAATTTTTCTTTTTCTTTCCTATGCCTTTCAACAATCGTCTTCCTCCTTTATAATCAAAAGGTGAGAAATACACGCCATACAGCGTGTTCGATAAACGATAGAGGTGTAAACATGAGTATTTTATCTGTAAAGGACTTAAGCCACGGCTTCGGTGACCGGGCCATTTTTAATAATGTATCTTTCCGTCTTTTAAAAGGCGAGCACGTCGGTCTGATTGGCGCGAACGGTGAAGGAAAATCAACCTTCATGAATATTATTACCGGAAAGCTTGAGCCTGATGAAGGAAAAGTCGAATGGTCAAAAAACGTCCGTGTCGGCTATCTGGATCAGCATACTGTGCTTGAAAAAGGAAAATCCATCCGTGATGTGCTGAAAGACGCTTTCCATTATTTATTTGCAATGGAAGAAGAAATGAATGAGATTTATAACAAAATGGGCGAAGCGGATCCTGACGAGCTTGAAAAGCTTCTTGAAGACGTCGGTGTTATTCAAGACGCGCTGACGAACAATGATTTTTATGTGATTGATTCTAAAGTGGAAGAAATTGCACGCGGACTTGGCTTGAGTGATATCGGACTTGACCGTGACGTTACTGATCTGAGCGGGGGTCAGCGCACAAAAGTGCTTCTCGCCAAGCTGCTTCTGGAAAAACCGGAAATCCTGCTTCTCGATGAGCCGACCAACTACCTTGATGAACAGCATATCGAATGGCTGAAACGCTACCTGCAGGAGTACGAGAATGCGTTCATCTTGATTTCCCATGACATTCCGTTCTTAAACAGCGTCATCAACTTGATTTATCATGTAGAAAATCAGGAGCTGACACGCTATGTCGGCGACTACCATCAGTTTATGGAAGTCTACGAGGTGAAGAAACAGCAGCTTGAAGCGGCCTACAAAAAACAGCAGCAGGAAGTCGCAGAGCTGAAGGATTTCGTTGCCCGCAACAAAGCCCGGGTCAGCACGCGAAACATGGCGATGTCCCGCCAAAAGAAACTCGACAAGATGGATATGATCGAGCTGGCGGCTGAAAAACCGAAACCTGAATTCCACTTCAAGCCAGCCAGAACATCAGGAAAGCTGGTTTTCGAAACGAAGGATCTCGTGATCGGTTACGATTCCCCGCTCTCACGTCCGCTGAACCTCCGCATGGAGCGCGGCCAAAAAATCGCCCTTTACGGCGCAAACGGGATCGGGAAAACGACATTGCTGAAAAGCCTGCTTGGCGAAATCCAGCCGCTCGAAGGCTCTGTTGAACGAGGCGAGCACCTCTTTACCGGCTATTTCGAGCAAGAGATCAAGGAAACAAACAACAATACGTGTATTGAAGAAGTTTGGAGCGAATTCCCTTCGTATACACAGTATGAAATCCGCGCCGCTCTGGCAAAATGCGGACTGACGACAAAACATATCGAAAGCCGCGTCTCCGTATTAAGCGGAGGCGAAAAAGCGAAGGTCAGATTATGCAAGCTGATCAATTCGGAAACCAACCTGCTGGTGCTCGATGAGCCGACAAACCACTTGGATGTCGACGCCAAGGAAGAGCTCAAGCGCGCCCTCAAAGAATACAAAGGCTCCATTCTTCTTATTTCTCACGAGCCTGATTTCTATATGGACATCGCGACAGAAACATGGAACTGCGAGTCTTGGACGACGAAAGTGCTTTAATGTTACGAAAAAACCCGCCTGGTAAAGGGTGGGTTTTTTACTGCCATTTTTTCTGAACGATTCTCAAAAGCTCTCTGTCTTTTAAAATGAGCTGCAATGGAGATATGAATTCATCAAGTATCAGCTCTCTTTTGGCAGACAGTTCAAGGTCTTCCTCATCAGCCCATGCAGTGAAGCATTCAACCGAAAAGCTGTTTTTCATAACGCTGTGTATGTATTGATAAAGCATGTGTAAACACTTCAGGTCATATGCGTCAGGCTTTGCCTTATGCATGGAAAATGATCCCTCTTCAGCATGAACTATTATTTGATAAGGCAACCGTAAATGCACAGACACATTCTCGGCTTCCTCAAGATAAATGCCCGCCGCGTCGATTCCATTATGATTAGATTATAACCGATTGCAAATGGTGAGCCGGTTCAATCGAGACTAAAAACATATCCTTGCATGCCATTTCACTTCATAATAGAAGGGGTTAAAAAAATGATAAATGCTATCTGACAGGAAATGCAATCATACCATTATGAGGGAAAGATTAAGCAAATAAAAAAAGACACTGCACCTTAGCAGTGTCTTTCCTTATTAATGTCCTGCCTTAATTCCGGCAAGATGTTTACGACCTAGCAGAAGCACAAGCATACCGACAAGAACAACAATTCCGCCAACCGTATACGGCGCGCTTGCTGTGAAGTGTTCTGACAGCATTCCCGCAATCCACGGAGCGATCGCTCCGCCGATGAAGCGGACTGAGCTGTAGGCTGAAGACGCGATTGAACGTTCAACCGGCGCAGAGCCCATGACAGCTGTTGTCATGATCGTGTTGACCATACCAAGGACAGCACCGGCCACAACGATACATGTAATAATCAACGCCTGATGCTCTGTCCAGATGCCCATGATGATCAGAATGACCGCAAAGGCGATAAAGAGAACAACCAAGGAACGCACTGTACCCAGCGCTTTGTGCACGAGCGGCGCCGTAAAGACTGACGTAATCGCCAGCAGAAGTCCCCAGCCAAAGAAAACATATCCAAGGCCGTGTTCATCTAAATCCAGAACGAACGGAGAATAAGCGAGCAAAATAAAAAATCCAAAGTTGTATAAGAAAGCCGATACCGCCATTGTCAAAAGGCCTTTATATTTGAGTGCCTTCATGGCGTCAAATACCCCAACGCGCTTCGCCGGTTTAGGCAATTTCGGCAGCATCAAAGAAATGGCGATTAACGCAATAAACATCAGGACAGATACCCCGAAGAACGGCGCGCGCCATGAAATGCTTCCAAGCTCTCCGCCTGCAAGCGGTCCGACGGAAATCCCGAGTCCGAGCGCCGCCTCATACAAAATAATCGCTTGAGCGCTGCCGCCGACAGACACGCCGACAATGACCGCAAGCGCTGTTGAAATAAATAAAGCATTACCTAGTCCCCAGCCGCCGCGATAGCCGACAAGCTGAGCAATTGAGCTTGAACTTCCGCCAAGCGCTGCAAAGATAATAATAAAAATAAGTCCGAGAATTAACGTCCATTTTGCGCCGATCCTGCTGGAAATGGCTCCTGAGAAAAACATCATAAATCCGGTAACGAGCAAATAACTTGTAAATAAGAGTGATACTTCACTAGGTGAAGCATGTAATTGTGCGGCAATCGCCGGAAGAATAGGATCGACCAGCCCGATTCCCATAAAGGAAATCACACAGGCAAACGCGACAGCCCATACAGCTTTCGGCTGATTCAGCAAACCTGTCTTCTGATTCACTTGTTTTGTATTGTCCATTTGATCTGACCTCCATCTTTATTCCATTAAAAGAAACGCTACAAAAATAGCGTTTACCAAACGTTTTATTCGATTGATTGAATGGCATGTTCCGCTTTGTCTTTCATCCCGTGCAGACGTTCCTTAAAGCTTTGGAATGTGCGGATTTTTTCATCAATCAAATCCAGCTGGTGATTCAGCGTTTCCTGAATTTCCTCCAGCTTCTCTTTCCGTTCCTTTGGATCCAGTGACAACAAATACCCCTCTTTGTTTAACTCAAGCTGGCGGCTAGTTTCCATGAAATGCTGAAGCTCCTGAAGGGAAAAACCAAGCACTTCCTTTGTGCTGATCACTTTCTCAAGCTCTTCCATATCATCCTCTGAATAAAGTCTAACGCCGCCTTCCGTCCGTTTCGGCGCTGGAATCAAGCCGATTTCTTCATAAAACCGAATGGTCCGCTTTGTCAGCCCGCTTCTTTTGGCAACTTGATCAATCTTCATCCATTCCATGGTAAATCCCCCTTCGCCTGTTCTGTTATCATTATACACCTTTCGGACCTTAACGTAAACGTTAAGTTTTGAAAGGTAATAAAAAAGACGAGTACATAAAGCACCCGTCTTTCATTATCCTATTTTAAGCTAAGCTCCCTGTCACTGACAAAGACTGCTTTTGCATGCTTTCAGAAAGCAGTCGATATGCGATAACCTTCTTCTTGTACTGTTTCACGACATCGATATGGTCATCGTAGCTGTACACAAACAGCTTTACATCTTTTTTGCCTTTTTTCGTATCTATCACGAGCGGTGTTCCGCCGTTTTCAGGGTATAAATAACGCTCTTCGTCGCCTGGGTAAATATAATATTTCTCCAGGAAGACAGCTTCGTTAAATTGATCGATCATGTGCCTTTTCTCTTCACCCTCGAGCCGTTTTCCATCTAGAGAGAGAACAGCATCTTCGTCGTTCAGCTTGGCGTGCACCTCGAATTTGCTGAGCAGCCATTCTATGACGCCTGTTGGCAGGCAGGTTAATACGATTTTCACCAGACTCATGAGGATTAACATCACGATAGCCCATGTCATACTTCATCATCTCCGTTAGTTTTCCGTGTGCTGCTGACACACAATTCCATCCTATCATAAGCTGGCCGTTTCGTTTTTGTACATTATGTGAAAAAAAGTGCGGCCTGCTGCGGGCCGCACTTTTCTAGTTTTCCAGCTCTTCTATCATGAGGGACAATTCCGTCCAGCGATCCATCGCTGTCTCAAGCTCTTCCGCTGTTTTTGCCTGCTCAGCCATCAGCTCTTGAATTTTCCCGAAATCACTGCCCGCAGCGGCGATATCCGCTTCGAGCTGTTCATGCTTTTCTTCAAGCTCGGCAATTTTATCTTCAATGCCGTCCCATTCAAGCTGATCTTTGTAAGAAAGCTTTTTCCGTTTTTTCTTCGGTTCCGCTTCAGCCGGTTTGATTTCTGCTGCGGGTTTTTCAGCCGTTTTTTTCGCTTTGGCCTGCTCCATATAGTCACTGTAGGAGCCTTGGAACCGTGAAATCACGCCATTCCCTTCAAATACAATCAAACGGTCTACGACGCGGTCAAGGAAGTAGCGATCATGGGATACGGTGATGACAACGCCAGGGAACTGTTCAATATAATCCTCAAGCACGCTTAACGTTTCTGTGTCCAAGTCGTTCGTCGGCTCATCGAGAAACAGCACATTCGGCTCCTGCATCAGAACCTGAAGCAAATATAAGCGCCGTTTTTCTCCGCCGGACAGCTTGCGGATATAGGTTTGCTGCATGGAGCGCGGGAAGAGGAAGCGCTCAAGCATTTGTTCAGCGGTGACGATATCGCCGTCCTCTGTTTTCACGACTTCCGCTGTTTCCTTAATGTATTCAATCACCTTCAGCTCACCGTTCATTTCACTGTGATCCTGGGTATAGTAGCCGATTCTTACTGTTTGGCCGATCGTAATATGCCCGCCGTCAGGAGTGATTCGTCCGGCAAGGCTGTTTAACAGTGTTGTTTTTCCAATGCCGTTCGGCCCGATGATCCCGATTCGTTCACCTGGTATAACCAGTTCATTGAATCGATCGACAAGCACGTTTCCTCCATAAGCGATCATCACGTTCTCCGCTTCGATTACTTGCTTTCCAAGACGGTGGGAGCCGATCGCAAAGTCGAGCGAGCCGGCTGACTGAGGTCCTTTCTGCTCCTTAAGCGACTCTACCCTGCCGATTCTCGCCTTTTGTTTTGTGGAGCGTGCTTTCGCTCCGCGTCTGAGCCACGCCAGTTCACGGCGCAGCAGATTTTGCCGCTTCGTTTCTTTTTGCTCGGCCTGCGCTTCCCGTTCCGCGCGCTTTTCCAAAAAGACTTCATAGTTGCCTTTGTAGGTATAGAGACTGCCCTGTTCAAGCTCATAAATGCGGTTTGTCACGCGGTTTAAGAAGTACCTGTCGTGCGTCACCAGCATGACGGCGCCTGGATATTGCGCCAAATACCCTTCAAGCCATTCAATCGTTTCATTATCCAAATGGTTCGTCGGCTCGTCTAAGATCAGGAGGTCGGCGGGCTGGATTAAGTTTTTCGCAATCGCCACCCGTTTTTTCTGTCCGCCTGAGAGCTCGTTGACAGGCTTTGTCACGTCAGTTACTCCCAGCTTCGATAACACCGTTTTCGCCAAGGTATTCGCATCCCACGCATTGTTTGCATCCATTTTCGCCTGCGCAGCCAGCAGGTGTTTCTGGCGTTTTTCATCTTCCGGGTCTTCTCCCAGTTCATAGAGCGCCTTTTCATATTCACGGAGCGTTCTCATGACAGCCGATTCACCGGAATAAATATGCTCCAGTACAGTTTGTCCAGCAGGCAGCTGCGGGTCCTGATGAAGAAATTCAACATGCACGCTGCCGGATTTGGCGATGTCGCCTTCTTCAACAGATTCCAAGCCGGCAATCACTTTCAGCAGCGTTGATTTTCCGGTGCCGTTCGGCCCGATTAATCCGATTCTCTCATTCTCTTCAATATGAAAGGAGATATGGTCAAATAACGTCTTATCTCCGTATGTTTTGTAAAGGTTCTCCGCTTTTAGTATGCTCATGGTTCCTATCAATCCTCACGTAAGTTCATGTGTACATTTTAAATCAGCCGCTGGAATAAAACTAGTAAAAGAGCAGACAAATTTCATGGAAATACCGGACAGAAAAAAAGACCGGGGACTCTGTCCCCAGTCTCTTACTCTTCTTCAAGCGCTTTTTCTGCCATTTTAGCGAGATGCTGCGCACTGCCTGAGATCTCCTGCATCGTGGCGGAAATCTGTTCAACAGCAGCAGCTTGTCCGTCAGTATGCTGATTAATCGATTCAATCGATTCTTCCAGCCCTTTTAACAGGCTGTGGATTTTTTTCGTGATCTGATCGATCTGGCCGACATTTTCTTTCGAATGCGTTGCAAGCTTTCTGATTTCATCCGCTACGACAGAAAATCCTTTTCCGGACTCCCCTGCCCGTGCGGCTTCAATCGCAGCATTTAAACCGAGCAGATTGCTCTGGTCAGAAATGCCTTTCACGGTTACTGAAATATCGGCGATTTCTCCCGCGCTTTCGCTTACCTTTTTCGCTTGTGAGGAAATGCCCGACATTTGCGATGAGAAACCGTTAATTGATTCAGAAATATCGGAAATGGCCGCAGCCGTTTGTTCAACAACTGCCGATAAGCTTTCCGCTACATCATGAAGCTTAGAGGACTCCTCAAGGCTCGTGCCGAGGCCCACTCCCCCAATCACTCTTCCGTTCTGGTCATGAAGCGGGATGGCGCGTGCGATCAATGGAAAGCCGAACAATTCTTTCGGCACCATGCTCGTTTTTTTCTGATTGCTGCGGATCGCGTCTGTGATGATATCCCCTTCCTGCAGCGGATCTCCGGCTTTTACGTTAAGGGAAAAGGTTTTTGCCGGAATATTGACCAGCAATTTCTCCGTATCATAAATGCCGATTGTAATATCATCCTGAACCAGGCTGTTTAAATAAGGGGCTACTTTCACAAATGCGTCTAGAAGATCTGCTGTTTCATTTTCCGTTCTTATGCTCAATTCCAATCACTCCTTTTATTAGTAAGGGAAGCTGCGTTTTTCGTGCTGAACCGAAATCCATTTCAGCGTCGTAAATTCTTCAAGACTCCATTCGCCATTTAATCGGCCAAGGCCAGATTGCTTTTCACCGCCGAAGGCCACATTCGGTTCATCATTAATCGTCGTGTCATTAACATGAATCATGCCCGTTTCAATGCGTTTCGCAAAAGCCACGCCGCGTTCAAGATTTGAGGTATGCACTGCTCCGCTTAAGCCAAATGGGGTATCGTTCGCGATATCCACCGCTTCGTCTTCTGAATCAAACTTCATGAAGGAGACGACTGGCCCGAACAGCTCTTCCTTTGCAATGCTCATAAACGGTTTCACGTCTTTTAAGATGGTCGGCTCCACGATCGTCCCGTTAAATCCGCCCAGCTTCACTGGAACAGCCCCTTCTTCAATCGCTTTCTCAACAGATTTCATTAACCCGTCAGTCTGCCTGCTGTTGATTAAAGGCCCGATAATCGTATCAGGGTCCATCGGGTCGCCAACTTTCAGCGATTCCACTTTTGCCTGATACAGCTCAAGGAATTGATCATAAATTGATGAGTGAACCAGTACGCGATTGGCTGACATACAAATCTGGCCTTGATGGGTAAATCTGCTGAACACTGCCGCATTGACTGCATATTCGATATCCGCATCTTCAAGCACGATAAAGGCGCTGTTTCCGCCAAGCTCAAGAAGCGGCTTTTTAAAGTGCTTCATCGCGAGCTGGCCGATGTAGCTCCCCACTTTCGTAGATCCTGTAAATGAGATGATCCGCGGCACCGGATGTTCGACAAAGCTGTCACCGATTTCTGCAATGTCAGTGACAACAACATTCAGCAGTCCTTCCGGAACGCCCGCGCTTTCAAAAATCTTCGCAATCAGCGTACCGCCGCAAATCGGTGTTTCTTCGTGCGGCTTCAAAACGACGCCATTGCCTGCTCCGAGTGCCGGCGCTACTGATTTCATAGATAAAAAGAATGGGAAGTTAAAAGGACTGATGACACCGACAACGCCTGCCGGTACGCGATATAATCTGTTTTCCTTGCCGTCTATTGTAGAAGGAAGAATTTTCCCTTCCATGCGGACAGGGAACGTCGCCGCTTCTTTCATGATATTTTTCACGAGTCCGATTTCAAAAGCTGCTTTCAGCCTTGTTCCGCCCAGCTCTTCCATAATCAAATAAATGATGGCTTCTTCATTCTCTTCGATATACGTAACGGCTTTTTCTAAGATTGCTCTTTTCTCGAATGGGTTGACCGCATCCCATTTTTTCTTTGCCAAAGCCGCTGCCCGGTACGCTTCATCCACATCATCAGCAGTCGCTTTTTGTAAGGATGTGATTGTTTTTTGAGTATAAGGATTTTTGTTTTCCAATACATTTGGGCTGCTGCCCTCCTGCCATTTTCCGCCAATAAATTGTTTGTTTAATTCTTCATATTGAAACATGGTCAGCATCTCCTTTTTAACAGCAAATCAAAATATGGCCAATCTATCATTTCTATCGGTTCACCATCAGCAAAATTCAATATCCTGTTTGTAAAAATTACTATATTATGCTACGGCAACGCTTTTTAGCTTCTATCGTTTAAAGCAGAAAAATATATGATTGACGCCGTCAAATTTCGACAATATAATACAACGAGAAATGTATATAATGATTAGAATATTTTGAATTTTCCAGGAGGAACTTTTTATGAGTTCATTATTTAGAAAAAAACCGCTTGAAACATTACATGCGCAGAGCCAGTCAAAAAGCCTTGCCCGTACTTTAAGCGCATTTGATTTAACACTTCTCGGTATCGGGTGTGTCATCGGCACTGGGATTTTCGTTATTACAGGAACTGTGGCCGCGACCGGTGCCGGTCCTGCCCTGATCTTATCGTTCATTTTAGCGGGTCTCGCCTGTGCGCTTGCCGCCTTCTGTTATGCTGAGTTTTCGTCTTCGATTCCGATTTCAGGAAGCGTGTACTCATACTCCTATATCACACTTGGAGAGCTGCTCGCCTTTTTAATCGGATGGGATCTCATGCTTGAATATGTCATTGCGCTGTCGGCGGTTGCCACGGGCTGGTCTTCATACTTTCAATCGCTGCTCGCCGGCTTCAACTTTCATATTCCGGCTGCGCTGACAGGAGCTCCGGGAAGCTCGCCGGGCGCCGTGTTTAACCTTCCGGCTGCGGTCATTATTCTCATCATCACTGCAATTGTCAGCAGAGGTGTCAAAGAAAGTACACGCTTCAACAACGTGATCGTGCTGATGAAAATCGGAATTATTTTATTGTTCATTATTGTCGGCTTCGGTTATGTCAAACCGGATAACTGGACTCCTTTTATGCCGTTTGGAATGAAAGGCGTCATTGTGAGCGCGGCAACGGTTTTCTTCGCGTATCTCGGATTTGACGCAGTTTCCAACGCTTCAGAAGAAGTGAAGCATCCGCAAAAAAATATGCCGATCGGCATCATTTCAGCTCTGGCCGTCTGCACCATTTTGTACATCACGGTATCGCTTGTTTTGACAGGTATGATGCCTTATGCCAAATTAAATGTCGGTGACCCGGTATCCTTTGCGCTTAAATTCGTCGGCCAGGATGCGGTTGCGGGAATTATTTCTGTCGGCGCTATCATCGGAATCACAACAGTGATGCTCGCATTGCTGTATGCCCAGGTCCGTTTAACCTTTGCCATGAGCAGAGACGGTCTTTTGCCGGGATTGTTCGCAAAGATTCATCCGTCATTCAAAACGCCGTTCCGCAACACATGGCTGACAGGAATTGTCGCGGCGGGAATCGCAGGATTTATTAATCTCGGCACACTTGCGCACCTTGTAAACATGGGAACGCTTGCGGCATTTACAGTCATTTCGATCGCTGTGATTGTGTTAAGAAAAAAACACCCGGAAATCAAAGCCTCCTTCAGGGTGCCGTTCGTTCCGGTTGTGCCAATCATCAGCGCTGGAATATGCCTTTGGTTTATGTACAGCCTTCCAGGCATCACATGGCTTTCATTTGTCATCTGGATCGCCGTCGGAACGATCGTTTATTTCCTTTATGCAAAAAAACACAGCTTATTAAACAAATAATTGTAAGCCGTCGGTGCGGACATTTCAAACGTCCAATCCGCCGGCTTTTTTCGTTTTCGCGTGTGCTATACTTTGAATACACATACAGAAAGGAAGACAAGCCTTGAAACCATACCGCACTTTATTATTTGATGTAGATAATACCATTTTGGATTTTACAGCGGCAGAAAAATTAGCGCTGCGCCTGCTGTTTGAAGATCAGAACATTCCGCTTACCGATGAAATGGAATCCCGTTATCAAACCATTAACCAAGGCCTCTGGAGAGCCTTTGAAGGCGGAGACATGACTCGCGATGAAGTGATGACCACCCGCTTTTCCGCTTTGTTCAAGGAATATGGCTATGAAGCAGACGGAGTGCTGCTAGACCAGAAATATCGCCGTTTTCTTGAAGAAGGGCACCAGCTTATGGACGGGGCTTTTGATCTCATCGCAAAACTGGAACAGCATTTTGATTTGTATATCGTGACAAACGGCGTTTCCAGTACTCAATATAAGCGTCTCAGAGATTCAGGATTATTTCCGTTCTTTAAGGACATTTTCGTTTCTGAAGACACAGGTTTTCAAAAGCCGATGAAAGAGTACTTCGACTATGTGTTTGAACGGATTCCCCATTTTTCAGCGGAGCACACCTTAATCATCGGCGATTCGCTGACAGCGGACATCAAAGGCGGACAGCTCGCCGGAATTGATACGTGCTGGCTTAACCCTGGCATGAATCTCACTGAAACAGAGGTTGTGCCAACGTATCACATCCGTAAGCTTGAAGAGCTATATCATATTCTGAACATCGAAAATACAATCATCAACTGTTAATGTTTTTTGGCGGAGGGCGCTGCTTCTTTCCAGAAGGAGTCTTTTTTCCTCTTGATAAATCCTTCACCTTATGAATAATATGGTGGTATGCATTGGTGATATATGTTAGGAGGAGAATCATTTGGCTATTGCCGCCCCGCTGAAGGAAAAACCTGTTCAAAAACCCGGCACTACCGTGTATCCGATTTTGTTTATCATCGGAATCTGCCACATGCTCAACGATTCGCTTCAGGCTGTGATTCCGGCCATGTTCCCGATTTTGGAACGCTCCATGAGTTTGACGTTCACACAGCTCGGCATCATCGCTTTTACGTTAAACATGGTGTCATCCGTCATGCAGCCTGTCGTCGGCTGGTATACGGATAAACGGCCGCGGCCGTACGCCCTGCCGATCGGGCTGACTGCCAGCATGCTCGGCATATTGGGCCTTGCATTTGCCCCGTCATTTGTGACGATCCTGTGCTGTGTGTTTTTCATCGGATTAGGCTCCGCTATTTTTCATCCGGAAGGCTCCCGTGTGGCTTATATGGCCGCCGGCACAAAACGCGGGCTTGCCCAGTCCATTTATCAGGTCGGAGGGAACTCAGGCCAAGCGATGGCGCCCCTGATTACCGCGCTGATCCTTGTTCCGCTCGGACAATTCGGTGCTGTCTGGTTTACACTTGTAGCCGCGCTCGCCGTTATGTTTCTGCTTTATATTGCAAAATGGTACGCCGCTCGGCTCGGCAGTCTTGCACAGAAGCAGGGCACCCAAAAGAAAGCCGCTGAACAAAACTCGTCTGTCACCAAGTCCGTTATAACCGCTCTTATTATTATTATCTTTTTGATTTTCGCGCGTTCTTGGTATACGAGTGCGATTGGCAACTTTTACACGTTTTACGCGATGGATACATATCACGTAAGCATTCAGCAGGCTCAGAGCTATATTTTCGTCTTTTTGCTGTTTGGCGCTGTCGGAACCTTTCTCGGCGGCCCGCTCGCAGACCGTTTTGGAAAACGAGTTGTCATTCTCGGCTCGCTGCTGTGCTCAGCGCCGCTGGCGATTCTGCTTCCATTTGCCGGACCGGTTCTGGCCTATGGCGTACTCGCTTTGATCGGCTTGGTTCTCATGTCGAGCTTTTCCGTAACGGTTGTGTATGCACAGGAGCTTGTCCCCGGAAAGATTGGCACGATGTCCGGTTTAACCGTCGGCCTCGCCTTCGGTATGGGAGCAATCGGAGCTGTGGCCCTTGGCGCTCTCATTGATGCTGCGGGACTGACCCCGACCATGATTGCCATTGCGTTTCTCCCGATTCTTGGCATCCTCGCGTTTCTTTTGCCGAGTGATCAGAAACTGAGAGAATGGCATAGCTGAAAAAACCCCTGCCGCCTGGCAGGGGTTTTTTAATCAAGCTGTATAAAATGAGTGTCCGGCACCGCGTGCTTCGGGATAAAGCCGTCCGCAAAGTCCGGAAATGCCGACTGTATTTCGTCAATCCACCTTTTCAGGTTTAATATATAAGGCATATAAATCATTTCAATTGTCGCTTCGTCTTCAATGCGGTAATACCAGCAAAGATTAAATTCGTTCTCCGTCACCAATGTAAACCCGGAGAAATGATAGAAAATCAGCGGCGTTTCATCTAGATAAACGCGGCCGTCCTTTTGAGTCACCTTATAGTTTTCTATATTCCAAAGCGCCGTATTGGCTCCGGTTGATTTGACAACATGCACACCCTGATACTGCGCCGGCCACTTCTCCACATACCTTTGATCGCCGTACGTCTTTCTTTTCGTATTCATTTCCACTGTGCAATATTCAATGCAGTCCTGTCTCCACTGCCACACCGCTTTATAGGCTTCTTCCGTATTCCGGGCGCCGACAAAGCCTGTGTTAAAACGCCCGGTCCGCTCATAATAAGACATGAACCGCGGCGAGTTGCGGTGATCGGTCAAATACAGTGAAGCCGCCGGGTTTTCGGCAAAAATACGCGCTGGATCAGAAAAGAAAAACAGATCGGTATCCATATGGGCATAATATTCGGCGTCATCCCACTGACTCATGACATGGAACAAAAATGCGGGCTTCAGTGTCCAGCAATACTCATGGAACGTTCTGTTGCTTTTCGCTTCCAATAGCTCCGGATCTTCCATTTCATAAAGCTGCACAAAGGTGACATGCTCCCATGGCACGTGCTGTAGCAATTCATATGCCTTCTGATCGACACACAGCACATATAAATGAAAATCATCGCAATGCTCATGGAGGGAATGAATCATAGGCATCAGTTTAAAGATGTGCGTCCTTGACACTATTGTTGAAAAATGAAATTGACTCACCATACCACATCCATTTATCTAAGATCCACGTGCAGTAAATCATTGACAAGCGCATACAGTGCATTGGCAAAATCGTTCACGCCAAGCTTCTTCTTCGCTTTTGGCAGAAGCTTTTGAACGGCTTGCAAATCAAAGCTTTTCGCAGTCACCCGCGGTGTTTTTTTCTGCCAATCCGGGTCCAGATTGCGATCCTTCACGACATGAAGCAGCTCAAGAAACAGATGCAGCAGCATGTCGTATTTCTTCGAGTCCAGCAGCTTATGAATATCATCCATGATCCTGTTGGTCATGTCCGGAGGGAATGGGCCGTTAAAGGCAAGATGAACGTCTAATGACTGAATGTTGTTATATTTGTCGCACATATAGGCAATGTTTGCTCTGATATCGTCTACTGACTGACAATTGCTCGGGTGCTCCTGATGAACGCTGACAATATCGCGGTGCAGCCTGAACGTGAGTCCGGCCTGATGGAGCCTGATCCCAAGATCATAATCCTCAAACCCGTACCGCACAATGCCTTCGTCAAACAAACCGAGATCAGCCACATGCTTTCGTTTTACTGATGAATTGTTTGTGATAAAAAAACGCCACGGCATATGGTAGCCCTTTAAGTCATCGCCGTATTCATCCAGTATCCGCTTCAGCACGTCAATAAAATCGGTATCAAGGTCAAAGCTTTGATCCAGAAAGCTTTCGTTTTTAATATCCGCTTCCGCTAGAAGCTTTTGTTTGTCTTTTCTCGGCATTTCATCATATAATTTTGCGAGCTGCTTCTTATGTTCATCTTCAAAGCGCTCATAATAATAGCTGTAGATCCTTTTCCAAAATAACCCGCACACGACAAGATTCTCTTCGTTTTCATGCGCTTTGATATGCTTTGCCACAAGATCCTTGGCAGCAAGCATATCGCTGTCATGGAATATCAGAATATCTCCTCTGGCATTGCGGACCGCCTGATTTCTTCCGTATGCAATGCCCCTGTTTTCTTTAATCCGTACAAAAATCAGCGGAAAGTCCGCTTGAAACGATTTGAGCATCGAGAGCGTCCCGTCCTCAGAGCCATTATCCGCTACGATGACCTCAAACTCTTCATCGCACTCCTGCTGGTTTAAAGACAGAAGGCTGTTATAGAGGCGCTCCTTTGAATTATATGCAGGAATAATAACGCTTGCTTTCACTTCATTTTCACTTCCTGTATTTAATCATTTATTTGTGATCATCTTTTGAAGCAAAACCGTTAAATTCAGGGTCAAGCGCTTTGATATGCTGAATGATATGTGGCAGGGTCTGCTGGTACAGCTCATGCACAAACGGCAGGTCTGTGCGTGTTGTTTCGTGAATCTGTTTGATTTCATTGATGCTGACGATTCGATATCCGCTGAAATGATAGAAGATCAGCGGATTTCCATCTTCCAGCACAATTCGGTCATCCTTCCAGGAAAACGTATGCTGTCCGTAATTCCAATGGCCGATGTTCACACCTGGTGTCGTAATGTCACACACATTCGGAAACAGCTCAGACATATAATCCAAATAGCCCTGATCCCCGAATTTCCCTTCACCCGGCGCATTTTTACACTCCTCAAGACAGCGCTCCTTCCACCACTCCAGACAGTCCGTTCCTGCTTTATCATGTTTAAAGCTGATAAAGCCCGAGTTATATCTGCCTAACAGACGCTGCAGCATATCAATTTGCTCTCTCTCAAAGGAAGGGATGATAATATCGCCCCGGGAAAGCAGCACCGAGCAGTCCGGCTGGTTCGCAAATATCGGTGACGGGTCGGTGTAGAAAAATAAATCTCCGTCAATATACGTCACCCGTTTCAGCTCGGGATTGCTGTTCAGCACAGCTTGCAGAAAGATCGGCTTCATCGTCCAGCAGTACTCGCTTTGATCCCGTGTATCCTTCAGCTTCAGGAGCGTTTCATTTTCAAGCGCTGCCACCGGTACAAGTGTCAGCTGCTTCAGATTCAATTTCTGCAATACGCGGTGCGTGTCATCATCCATACAAAGCGTAAAAATGGGGCTGTCTTGATCGACTTGCGCTAAAGACTTAAATAAGGCGACTGCCTGATATAATCTTCCTTTTGATAAAACGGTGCAATAGGCGCTCGTCACGGTATGTTCACCTCATTTCGCGTTACTTTTTGAAGAATTCTGTATACCACGCAATGGTTTTTTCAAGTCCTTCATCAATGGTGTAAGCAGGTGTCCAATTCAGCAGCTTTCTCGCTTTTTCCGCAGATAAATATTGGTGCTTGATTTCATTGCTTCCCTGGTTCAGCACCTTCGGCTTTAGATTGCTGTTCATTTTCTTTAATATTTTCTCGACTAACTCAAGCACAGTCAGCTGAATCTCATTGCTGAAGTTAAAGGCTTCCCCGGCGAGATTGTGTTCCTCCATTTTCTCCGCCAGAAGCAGATAAGCCTGAACGGCATCTTCAATATAGAAATAGTCGCGGACAAAGGTGCCGTCGCTGCGGATTTCGGGAGCTTCCCCGTTCAGCACAAGCTGAATCGTCTGCGGAATGATACGGTTGAAGTTCAAATCCCCGCCGCCGTACAGATTTCCGCAGCGTGTAATACAGACAGGCAGGCCATAGGTGTGAAAGTACGTATGGCTGATCAGATCGGCGCAGCTTTTCGATACGTCGTACGGATGCTTGCCTTGCAGCGGCATATCTTCATCGTACGGAAGGTTTTCTTGATCGCCGTATGCTTTATCGCTTGACGCGACAATGACACGCTTGATTAAAGGATGCTTCCGGCAGGCCTCAAGAACATTCCACGTGCCGAGAATATTCGCTTCAAAGGTGGAAACCGGGTTGCGGTTCGCTACGCCGACAATCGCTTGTGCAGCGAGGTGAAACACCGTGTCGATTTCATACTCGCCAAGTGCGCGTTCAATCACGGGCAAATCTTCAAGAGCGCCCTGCACGATGTTCATTTTCTTCACATGTTCTCCCTGATAAAGATTGGACTGAGGCACATGATCTCTGACAAGCCCCGTCACGTTTGCGCCCTGTTCGATCAGCTCTTTCACCAAATAGCTTCCTAAAAGACCTGTACAACCCGTGACAAATACGTTTTTATTTTTCCAGAAACTCAAATCAGTTCACCATACCTTCCATACATGTTGTCCTTGATCCCACATCTTGTTGACTTCCAAAAGATTTTTATACGTATCGATTGCCGTCCAAAATCCGTAATGGCGATACACGGCAAGTTCACCGTCTTTCGCAAGATTCTTCAGCGGTTCATCTTCGAACATGGCGTTTCCGTCCTCCGGCAAATAATCGAAAACCTTTGGATTGAGAACGAAAAATCCGCCATTGATGATGCCGTCACTCGATGTCTTTTCAGAAAATGTTTTCGCTATGCCATCCTCAACCGTCAAGGTGCCGAACTGCGAGACTTTATCAATGCCGGTGACAGTCGCGGCAGCACCCTTTGTCTGATGATAGCTGATGAGATGAAAAAGATTGATATTGGCCAGCCCGTCCCCATAGGTGAGCATAAACGTTTCATCGCCGATGTAGTCCTTCGCCTGCAAGATTCTTCCGGCTGTCAGCGTGTCTTCCCCTGTCTCCAAAAATGTGATTTTCCACGTTTCAGGCTGTCCCAGCATCTGCACCTCTCCTGTAGAACTGTCGAGCGTGAGGCTGTTGTGCTTCCATTCGTAGTTCAGAAAATATTCTTTGATTTTTTCTCCTTTGTAGCCTAAAAGCAGAATAAACTCATTCACTCCGTAGTACTGATAGATTTTCATAATATGCCATAGAATCGGTTTTCCGCCTATCATGGCGAGCGGTTTAGGAAGTTCATTCGTGACCTCACTCATTCTCGTTCCTTTTCCGCCGCAGAGAATGACCGCTTTCATCTCTACCCCTCATCTCTATGAATATTGAGTTCGAAACTTGGTACCTCCTTACAATCTATCAAGGCATTTCCCCGATAATTTGTCCGATTCCAATACCGGTTTCAAAATCTACTGTAATGATATGAGAGAGAGGCAGCCTTGGTGACCAAATGGAATCTATTTTTTCAACTTGGTTATGTAACCACACAAAAAAAGAGCCCTGAGCGCGGCAATGCGCCCGCTCAAGGCTCTTCTTTGTCTTATTCGATATCTTTTTCCTTGCCGTAATGATAATCAGAAGGATCAACGGCTTTAAAGTCACTGAGTTTGTGGAACCTCAGCAAGTCTTTGTAAAGGACACTGTCTGAAAGCTTCAGCTGCTGTGTCACTCTCGTTTTCAGGTTCTTCGTATCTTCATTCGCTTTTACTTCTTTACCTGTCTTCGTATCATAGATGATATTGTCGACAGATGTGTACTTCGGCGTTACGAAGTCGCCGTTTCTAAACGCCACTGTGTCGTCATGGTCTTTAGAGAATAAATCGGTACCGAAGTTGATATATTTCTCAGAATCAATACCTTGCAAGTGAAGAAGTGTCGGCATGACGTCAATTTCGCCGCCATACGTATGGTTCACTCCGCCTTTTTTGCCAGGAATGCGGATCATCAGAGGCACACGCTGGTTTTGCGCGTTTTGATAATCTGTGATCTCTTTTCCGAGAATTTCTTTCATCGCGCGGTTATGGTTTTCAGAAATCCCATTGTGGTCACCGTAAATCATGATGACTGAGTTGTCATACAGACCTGCTTCCTTCAGTTCCTTGAAGAATTGCTCAAGGGACTCGTCAAGGTAACGGGCAGTCTGGAAGTAGCTGTCAACTGTATTATCGCCAGTCGTCGCTTTCTTAATCGTCGCGTCTTTTTCATCCAAGTTAAACGGATAATGGTTTGTCAAGGTAATCAAATGCGCGTAAAACGGCTTTTTCAGAGATTCAAGTTTTGGAATCGATTCTGTAAAGAACGGCTTATCCTTGAGCCCCATATTAATGATGTTTTCTTCTGACATATCATACGTGCTTGCATCGAAAAATTTGTCATAGCCGATATGTTTGTAAATCTGATCGCGGTTCCAGAACGATTTGTAGTCACCGTGCAGGACGGCGCTTGTATAGCCTTCCTTCTGATCCAAAATCGCAGGAAGCGACTGGTATGTGTTTTCGCCTTTTGTTACAAATGCGGAGCCTTCCGGAAGACCGAAGATTGAGTTATCCATTGTCAGCTCGGCATCAGATGTTTTACCCTGACCTGTCTGATGGAAGAAGTTATCGAAGTACGTGACGTCTTCGCCGCCGTGGGCCAGTTTATTTAAGAATGGCGTAACTTCTTCACCGTTCAGCTTGTAATCAATCAGGAACGACTGGAAGCTTTCCAGGTGAATCTTAATGATGTTTTTGCCTTTGGCAGAACCAAAGTACTCAGCGTTCGGCTTCGCGTAATGTGACGTCGTGTAATTCTCGACACTTGTCAGATCATCGCTGCTTGCATACGCTCTTTGCGTTTCTGTTTGAGCCGTCTGCACACCGTCATAAATGGTGTAATTGTAAAGACCTAAGTATTTTACGATATAATTGCGGTCAAATGTTCTTGTCAGCAGCTGCGGACGGTCTTTTTCCGCAAAATGCAGGTTGATGAAAAACAGTGCGACCCCGGAAAGAATCACCAAAGACGCAAAACGTTTTTTCATTTTGAATCCTTTGAATTCAGGTCTCCAGATCAGTACCGCAATCAAGATGATAATATCTAAGAAATAGAAAATATCATGACCGGCCATGATGCTGAAAATACCGTCTCCCATGTTTCCGACGTTGCCGGACTGTTTAATGTTCGGGAACGTTAAGAAATCATCAAAGAAACGATAGAATAAAATATTTGCATATAAAATGAACGTCATCACAAAATCAATAATCAGCATGATAATAGCCGATTTTCGCCCTTTCGCAAGCAAAGCCAGTCCTAAAAAGAAGACGGCGCTTGAGAACGGGTTAAACACCAAAAGGATTTCTTGGGTTGTGCCTTTTACCCCAAGGTTAAACTCTGTTTTGTAGGATAAATACGTTTTTGCCCAAAACAGTATAACAGCCAACACAAAAAAGCTAAGTTTGTAAGAAAAAAGTTTCTTCATGGCAACCTCTACTTTCTTAAACACTTTAAGTCTTTATTTACTTTTACCTTCTCTTTTATCCTGTCTTCCAATTCCTTCTTTCCAAACAAAATCAAGGCATCACACAACAAATAAATATACCGCGCTATACCGGGATATTTACGTTTTGCACCATACCATTTCTATTACACCTATTTCAAACCAAACACTGGACGAAAGAAGCCCTCAATTCGTTTCACTTTTTTCTCGTAAATAAAAAAGGTTTCTTTTGTCATGCCCGCTTTTGGAAAAAAAGAAATAGATACCGAGTATAAGAATAACATAAACTAGCAAAAACGAGAAATAGGTCTAAAGGACAGCCCGCCCATCAGGCGGACTGTGGTTATTGTATGCACAGACGTTTAGCGAGATCACATTTTTTTAAAAAGGACATAACAAAAGGACTGGATCTTTCCAGCCCTTTGTAAAAACAATCAAATCCCCGACCAGACATCCTTTGCATACATGCCTGTTTCCTGCAGATGTTTGAGCCAGTTTTGCGCTTCTTCTTCACTGGTGCCATGAACAGACTGATACGCGTTTTGCAGCGCGGCCTCCACATCAGGCGCCATCCTGCTGCCGTCACCGCATACATAAAGCCGGCCGCCGCGGTCGAGGATCGAAATTAAGGTTTCCGCATGTTCCGCCATGAGGTGCTGAACGTACGTTTTCGGTATGCCTTCTTTACGGGAATAAGCCGTGTGCACAGTAACAATTCCTTCTTGTTCAAACTGCTTAAGCTCATCCCGGTAAATATAATCGCGGTCATTTCTGCAGCCAAAATAAAGATGGGCTTCGCCGAGCGTTTTTCCCTCGCGTTTTAAAGCTGTCCGGGCTTGCAGGAATCCGCGGAATGGCGCAACCCCTGTTCCCGGCCCCACCATGATGATTGGTGTTTCAGGGTCTTCCGGAAGCTGAAATCGGGATTCCGGTGTGCGGACAAACATCACGACATCATCTCCCGCCTTGCGCTCCGCCAAGTCATTCGATGCCACTCCGCGATATTCGCCGTGGCCGCTCCAAGCCGGCCCGCGCACAACGCCTACAGTTATCGAGGCTTGTTCCGGATTCACCCGCGGAGAGCTTGAAATCGAATAATACCGCGGTTTTAACGGGCGTAAAAGCTCTAAAAACCGTTCAAACGGCATTTCACATGCTTCATATTGTTCGAGCAGATCCAGCATGGAAATCCGTTTTTTCAAAATTTGTTCCTGATAAACGCCCTCTTCCGTCATATCTTCCAATTCACGTTTATGAGGCGGACAGACGGTAAATGCGGCCAGCTCGCGTATTTGCGCCCTTGTTGCCGCTTCCTGCACCTCGACGCTGTAGCTGAGCAGATCATGCAGGCTGACAGGCCGATCCAAAGGCAGATGCCCGGAGCTGCGCCCGCTTGCCGTCAGTGTAACTTGGTCAGTTCCTTTTAAGCCGAATCTGTGAAGAATCCGGCTGACATTTGTCCGGCTGTTCCTTGGCAGAACGCCAAGGTGATCGCCCTCCCGGTACTCGACGCCAGAAGGCAGCGCAATTTCAATATGGCGGGTGCTGCGCCCACTGTCTGCGGACTGGAGTTCACGATTTTCCGCAATGGATGCGTGAACCGCTTCATACGACCGGGCTAATGGGGATTCTCCCAGACCCCTGACAAACTGAAGGCTCAGCGTGCTTCTCTCCTTATCAGCGTTTTCATTAAGCTCGAGTCCGAAGGCTTTGATGGCGTCCGACCACATGCTTTTTTTCCACTGGTCAAGCTGTCCTTCAAAATCACCGCTCACATCGCCCTCTACGCGTGCAGAAAAACGGGTCGCCCCTTTTTCCGCTAGCTGCTCGTCAATGATTCGGGGTACATACTGATACGTGCTTGCCCAGTTATGATCTCCGCAGCCAAACACCGCATAATGGACACCCTCAAGCTCATCTGGCCGTATTTCTTCAAGCCACTGCACAAACTGCCCCGCATTGCTTGGCGGTTTTCCATTGTAGGAAGAGGTGACGATCACAACGGCTCCCTCTTTCGGCAGCTTTCCAATCTGATCGTTCAAGGGCGCCACCTCAGTCCTTACGCCGTGAAGACTGGCTGTATCTGCAAGCTCCCGGGCGACGCCTTCCGCGGTGCCGGTATCAGAGCCATACAGTACGAGAAGCGGCCGGTTGTTGAGACCGATAACTGATGCACTTTTCGTTTCCTGTTTGCCCTTTTGTTCATCGTCGTGCGCCGCTTTTTCCTCAGACGGGACGCCGGCATGAATCGCTTCCTGATTTCGCGTTTGAACCCGGATGTGAAAATCACCGGGCTTAAGTGTCAGCGTTTGTTTGATATCAAGCTCATAATTCTCATGATCAATCAAAGTGAAATACTTTAAAATCATGCCCAGCACAAGTGTAGCCTCATGCAGGGCGAACTGCATGCCAATACAGGCTCTCTGGCCATTCCCGAACGGCTTGTAAGCATGATGAGGGACTTGGTCCTGATGTTCGAACCGTTCTGGACGGAATTCCTCAGCATCCTCTCCCCATGCGTCTTGATCGCGGTGAAGCTGCGGAATCAAGACAGAAATTCTGTCCTTGGTTGTGATCGGATATTTTCCGCCAATGACCGTATCTTCCTTCGGATAAAGGCTGAAAGCCGGAGCCGTCGGCCATAGACGCAATGATTCATTTAAAATCATCCGGATGTATTTCAGGTCAAGCACTTGTTTATAGGTCGGCGCTGCATCCGTCAGCACCCGGTCGACCTCTTCATACGCCTTTTTCAATTTGTCGGGATGCTTCAATAAAAAGTAGATTGCAAACGAAAGCAGGCCGCTCGTTGTTTCATGGCCGGCAATTAAAAATGTAATGATCTGAAAACGGATGTTTTCATCATCAAGCTTTTCCCCGGTCTCCGGATCTTCCACTTTCAGCATCCGGGCGAGCAAGTCTTTTTCATCCTGGTCCCCATCCGCCTTGCGCTCTGCAATAATGCTATCGACTAACGAAAACATCGTTTGAATATCGTGTTGGAATTGGCGCTTTGTTCTGACCATGAGTTTATCTTGAACATCAAGCCGCTGCATCTGGTGCATCGCTTCATCCAGCGCGCGCACCATGCTGTTGATAAACGGATGAGGCGTTTCTCTGTAGTAGCTGTTAAAACGATAGTTAAATCCGCATAACCCGATCGTGTCCAGCGTCAGCCGGGTCATATCCGCAGGGACGTCGACTGCTTCATTCGGATTGAGCCTGGCCCACTTTTGAATCAGCTGAACAGCGATATCGACCATTTTTTCATGATAATCCTTCATGGCCCGCTGGCTGAACGTCGGCATCAGAATGTTGTGCGCTTTTCTCCAGTTGGGCTCATGCGTCCAGCTTGTAAACAATCCGTCACCGGAAAACGCACGAACTTTTTCCAAAGCGCCTTCAATGCTTTTATCGAAACGCTCTTCATCACAAACTTCTTTCACGAGTTCATGGCCGGACACCACAATTGTCGTGCCCGCCGGTGTGTGAATTTGAAAAATGGGACCTTGCTCGTCCGCCAATTTGATCAGTGACAGGGTCGGTTTATCTTTATCAATTAAAGGAAGATTGCCGAGCGGTCCAAACGTCTTCGGCTGAGGAATCGGGCTTGTTTCCTTCATCGAACCATTCCTTTCCGTATGTAATGCTTTCTATCTGACTACATTTCCCTTTGATGGTGACGATTATTCCATTTCTCTGATTGACGCCTGATCATTGTTTTTTCTATACTTGAGAAGCTGTACAATACGCAAATAAGGTGAGTTCATATATGGATTTTGAAATTCGATTTTTATCCTTTTATGTCATACAGGTGGAGGGCAAGGATGAGCAGGCAAACAAGCAATTCAAGCACTTCCAGACCCTTGATACAGAGGAATTTGAAGAAAGCGAACTGAAGGACTTTCTTGACGGAGAGCTGAAAAAAATCGTCAAACGGAAGGCCGACCGCCATCCCCAATCCGAGCAGGTGCCGACGAAAATCGGCCATTTTATCGTCGAACCCGGCCACGAGCTGGATTCCAACCCGAACTACAACATGTTCAACCGTGCGCGCCTGGCGGAAACAAAAGAGGACTTTAACGAGCTGAGCGAACAGTTCGTCCGCACGTACCTAGATACAAGCGCGGTCCGCGGCGGTGTGTTCTTAGTCGCTTCGGCTGTGCCAAGAAAGTACTTCGACGAGTCATTTGTCTTCATTATGAAATGTGATTTTGAGCCGAAGGTCGCCCGCATCTCAGACGCGTCTTCCCTCATTAAAAAAGTCGAAATGGCCATCACGACAAAAAACATGAAGAGCATCCAATACCCGTTCATGCCGGAGGAAGGAATGGTCGAGGAAGGCGAGCTGAAAATCCACCAAGCCTCGCACGCCCGCTATTTTGAGGATTTCCTGAAATTCGTTGAGTACGGCGAATCAATGCCGGAAATCATGAAAACCCAGGTCATGAACATGGTGCAGGAGCACGTCTATGAGACATTTGAGGACAACAGTGAAGAGCTCAAGCAGTTTGAACAAGACATCGAAATCTGGGAAGCGAGCGAAAAGCGGGAAATCCAAGAGCGCCTCGACACACATCAAGTGATCGAAGCCTCCGCCCAGATCATCGAGCACACGCCGGAAGCCGAGCTGAAAATGAAAGTCGGAGAAACCGAGATTAAGGGATTGCTAGCTGATTTTGGCGAATCGATTCATCTTGCGAAGGTGAACGGGCGCTATGTCGCGCTGATTGAAGCGGAGACGATTTCGTTTGAGAAGGGCAGTTCGCCGGTGGAGTTTTATAAGCCTGATGATTTGAAGGAGATTGTAAACAAGATAAGTAGCAAAACTGTTGAAGAATAGAGATAAGGAGAAACGCCATTTAATGTCTCCTTAACCTTTGATACTGTCCATAAAGTTATATTAAAAGTAGCATTATTTTGGCATATCAGGAGAAGAAGCATTTATAAAGAATGGTCTAAATATAAAAAGAGCTTGTTGTTTTTCAAGCTCCTTTTATATTCCCTATCAGTCTAGTGGCATTTTCATTTTCTCTTTCACAACTAATTAACTTATAATTAGTTAGAGATAGGGTTTAGAAAACCTAACATTAAACAATTTCTATTAATTAAAATTTCAATTTATTTACTTGAACTAAAATAAAAATGTTTAAGCTCAGATAAGATATTTTACTCCTCATCAAAATAACTAAAATCAATTTTCTTTACGATCAATTTTTCTTTAACACTTACTCCTATGTCATAATCAATCATAAGTTTTGCAAGAGTCTCACCGTCAATAAGAACTATTTTCTTACTTTGTAAACGTTCTGCATATTCGATCGCATTTTTCGTGAAGTGCGAAGTAGTTATAAAAACTCCCTTCTTAGCACCCATGTCGTCAAGAGCACCCGAGAAACTTTGAACCAATTCTCTTCCAATAGAATTATCCCACCGCTTCGCTTGAAGATATATATTATCTAATCCTAATTTGTCCTCTTTTATGATACCGTCAATTCCACCATCATTTGTTTTTCCTGTAATTTTACCGTCACCATAACCCATAGCAACTAGTAGTTCAACAATAATATATTCGAGTTTTTTCCAATGCGCCTTTTTAATCTTTTGAATAATTGATTTTGCCAATTCCTTTCTAATATCATTAAATTGTTCCATCATTACTTCAAATGGGTCTTTAACTTCCTCCATATCTTCAATTTCTTCTTGAATTTCATTTTGATTGTCATTAAGCAAAGATAAACCGCTTTGTGTTATCTGATATATTGATTGACTTATTTCTTCTATGTAATTTGACTTTTTTAATCCGTATCTTACCTGTCTGATCCTTGTTATAAAAATTGAATCCTTACTATTCTCATAAGAGCGTGTTCTTTGTTCCTCAGTTAACTTAAAAATTTTTGTTAACTCTTCGTTTATATAACTGGAAGTATATGATTTCTTATCGCTTATAACTTGTAGAAAGGGAATCATGATGTCTCTTGATAAAGGAATATCATTCAGATTAGAATTTACATTTTTAGTAATTTGACTAACTTCTGAAATATCCTTTGGAATCCCCTTTTCTCTTATCAAATTATGAATATCCTTTTGCGTTAGACCACTTTCACTAAGCTGTTTTATAATCTTTAAAACATTTATGGAACTTTCATTATATAAAACACTATTTCCTTTTTTAGTATGTGGAATATAATCATTAAAGTAGTTTATCCAGCGTCTTCCTCCACTCTCAGACCAACCAACGGTTTCTGACAATTTTCTTTTCGATATTAATCTCATTGTTTTTCCCCCTATAAACTTCGTATAAGTATAACAACATACACTAATACTTAATAAAGCATTTATAAAATCATTAAGAATTTTCAGAACAGAAACCTAATTATATAAGTTCATTTTTTCAAATCTTCACTAGAGAAGACAAATTGATTTCCCGCTTATGTTTCAAAGCTAATAAATTTTATAATTTTCAAGTCTGAAGTGAAGTAGTTACTATGATTAATAAAATAATGAAGTTCTTTCTACTTTGTTGGAGCATATATGGAGATCAACTTCTAACTCTATATAACTTTCGGAGTTTTATTCGTGAATTGTCTTAAATATGAGATATCATCAGAGTCTATTATACTGCATTTTTCAAAAAAATCAGTTGTATTTTTTCCAAAAGTTAACTATTCGAAAAAGTCCAGATCAATTCTGGACTTTTTCCTCATTAATACCCTTCTCCCAACAACGCATAACACTCCCCAATCAGCTCGTCCGCTCCGGGCTGGCCTTTCAGCCCGCGGCGGACGATTTCTGAGGATAAATCCTGCACTTTGAGCGCTCTTGGCGCTCTTCTTTCGTAGTATGCATGAAATGCGGCTTCGAGGTCGTCATGCTTTTTGAGCTCTTCGGAAAGCACAATCGCATCTTCAATGGCCATGGCCGCTCCTTGTGCCAAGGTCGGCGCTCCGGCGTGGGCGGCGTCTCCCCCGATGACGACGCGTTCTTTGTACCATGGCTCCTGCACTGCAACTTGCTCCAGCTTGTTAAAAATGACGGGGTGTTCTTTTGACAGATGCTTTGTGACAAAATTGAGCCCCGGAAAGCCTGAGAGGATCTCTTTGACTCTATCAAACCGGGTCTCTTCCTCATCCCAATAATCGCTCATGCAAGGCTGGAGGACGAAAACATAGCCTGCGTGTTCCGCCAAAGGCACAACGCCGATTTGTGTCTCTCCGCTTCTGTACATCAATGTCGCGTCCTCAAATGTGTAATCGGGAAGTTCGATATAAAAGCGCCACGCCCCCATGCCGAGAAACTCTTTTTCTATTTCTTTGTGGAGCATGGCATCCCGCACAATGGAATGAATGCCGTCAAAGCCCGCCAGAATGTCGGCCTGCATCTTTTCTCCATCATCAAATATGGCAGTAACCGCTACAGGCGTTTCTTCATAAGCCACAAGCTTTTTCCCCCACAAGATCCTTGCACCCGAAGCTTCGGCATGCTTGATGAGAATGTCATTTAACGTTTTTCGCAAAATATTATTGCGGCCCGGAAGCTTATCATCTAAGAAAGACTCACTGACTTTGAATAATAGATTCCCCTGCTTATCGAATGTTTTAAACCATGCTGTTTGAAATCCATGCACGCAGCACTCTTCAAATACGCCCAGCTCCTTTAACACCGCCAGTGCGTTTTGCGGCTGGAGAATCCCTGCGCCGGTCTTGCGGTTTTCTGCAGCCGCTTCACATAAGGTGACGGAAAAACCTGCTTTACTGAGAGAAATGGCTGCCGACAGCCCGCCAATTCCGCCCCCCGCAATCAGTATATGTTTCATGTTGATAACCACCTTTTCAGTTCTCTGTATGTAGTTAGGCACCTAACTACATTACCTTACTATGTGCGGCAAACAGCTGTCAATCATCTCCAACACAGGTTGCGTTCTGATTTTCCCTCCATTATAATCGTGTCACGACAAACGTACGGGAGCTTATTGTGATGGAATTAAAACATTTACCGAAATACAAGCATATAACTGAACATGCCGAGACATATTCCAATGTGGACGCCGGTTCTCTTGAATTATTTTTATCTTTGTTTGATATCTCGAAAAAAATGAATCATGTGATGGAGCATTATTTCGCCAGACGCGGACTGTCTGAAGGAAAATTTAAAATACTGATGCTTTTGTTCGACGCAAAGGATCACACGTTAAGCCCGACGGAGCTTGCCAAGCAATCAAACGTCACAAAAGCAACGATTACCGGCCTGCTTGACGGACTGGCGAGGGACGGATTTGTCCGCCGCAGGCATCACACCGAGGATAAACGAAAAATGAGTATCGAGCTGACAAAGGAAGGCAAAGAACGGCTGGAGCAATTTCTGCCCGGCCATTTCAGCAAGATTTCCGCTGTCATGGAAAACTACAGCGATGAGGAAAAAGACATGTTCGTGAAGATGCTGGGTGATCTGTTTGAAAAACTAAGCGTGTTTAAAGACTAAAAAACCCGTCCGGCCAGGACAGGCTACAGCGTCTTTTCTTTTGAAGCCGGATACGTATCCGGCTGTTTTTTCTTTATAACCGTAACAAATATGCCGCTGATGACACATGCAATGCCGATCAAATGCACAAGCTCAAACGGCTCCTTCAATATCACACCTGACAAAATAACAGCAGAGACCGGAAGAACGGATGTGAAAATGCCAGACACCCTCGCCGGCACCTTCGTCACCCCGCTATACCATAAGTAAAATGCCAAAACGGTCACAAAAAGCGCGTAATACAGCACATACGACCAATCCAAAACAGTCGGCACGCTGAAATCAAATGAAGAGGCCTCAAACAAAGCAAACGGGAGAAAAAACAGGAAGCCGAAGAGCGATACGAAGGTCGAAATTGCCAGTGCCGAAACATGCGGGGATAGCAGCTTGGCCAGCAATGTAAACAACGCTTCGCCAATGACTGCGGCAATGATCAGCATGTTGCCGAATAAGGCGTTCGGCGTCCCGTCTTGGCTCCCCGCACCAAACAGATTAATCGCCATCACACCGCAAACCGCCAGCAAAATGCCGATCAGCGTTTTTTTCTCTATTTTTTCTCTCAACAGGAAAAAGGATAAAATACCGATCACCATCGGGGTTGTGCTTGTCAAAATGCCGCTTTCCGTTCCCGTCGTCAATTGAACCCCATACAACAGGCAAATACTGAACAAAAACACACCTGTGAATGATTGCACCAGCAATACGAACACATCTTTTTTCGTCAAAGCCGGAAACCCTTTTTCAATGCAAAACAGCAGCGTCAGCAATACGATAGAGGCCAGCAAAAAACGCAATCCCGAGGATAGAAAAACCGGAATGCGCTCGACCATCAGCTTGCCGACGACGACCGAGCTGCCGACGATCGCCATGGCTGCTGCCAAGGAGACATAAGCGCCCATTTGTTTTTTCATTACAACATCACCTGCCTTTTTATGTATGACGAAAAGCGCCTATCCAATGACAGGCGCTTTCTGATTAATCATCACTGCTTAAAATGCCAAAGAAGCGAAGCAGGTTGATGAACAAGTTGATAAAGTCAAGGTACAGCGATAAAGCCATTACCGGAATTAAGTCTTCCGTAATATGGCGGTGTTTGATTTGGTTTAAATCATACAAGATGTAAAGGGAAAAGACGATGGTTCCGATCACGGAATACGCCATCATCGCCGCTGAGTTTAACGGGCTGAAAATGTTGAAAATGCCCACCACTGCGAGTGCGAGCACCGCTACCAGCAGAAATGACCAAAGGAAGGATAAATCCTTCTTCATTTTTGCGCCGATTGTGCCGAGAACGGCAAAAATGACAAATGTAGAGCCAAAGGCTTCAAGCACGACATAGGCGCCGGCGATGGAAGCGTAGTGGCTGACGATCGGAAATAACGTAATGCCGGAAACGAAAGCGAATGTATATACAAACGCATACCCGACCGCTTTTCTTCTGCGCATCCAGAAGGCCAGAATAATCATCCCCACTTCAAGAATGGAAAGCGGCAGCATCAAAGCGACAGGAACAAATTGGCCGATATAAAGGCCGACAGTCGCGATCAGCAGCGTGAAGACAAAGACTGTCAAAATGCGCTGCATGATCGATTGCTTACTCTCATGAACCGTAGCTTGCATGTCAAAAATCCTCCTAAGAAATGATCTTAAAGGTCTATTATATAAAAAATGGATGAAATATGTATATGTTTTAAGGAGAATTTAATGTCGAACAAAGGCCTTTAAAAACACCTCTTTTACTTCGATTCTTTGCTTTTCAGTGAGAAGCGGTGTTTTTCGACCTTCTCAATCTGTGTGACCTGGGAATCGTGTACGGTGATTTGAACGGTGCCGAAATCCAGTGTTTCCAACGAATTGATGATTTTTTCAATCACTTTCGGATCAACGGTTGTTTTTGAAACCAATGACCTTCCCCCCTCTGTTCGGTTTTAATTCATAGTATTCTTATAAGAATTATAATATTATGTTTTTTCCAATAAATCAATGGTGATTTCTATTCAAATCAAAAAGGCATATGATCACCTCATCAAGGGGCGGTCATATGCCTAATCAGATTTCATCTTAGTTTTTTTCCAATTCCTCAACAATACAGCGAACGCCCATGTTTTCAAGCGCCTGCTTCAGCGTGCCGTATGTTTCATATTCACTGAAATCGAGCCCTAATTGAATGGATGTTTGGGCTACATCCGGCCGAATGCCTGAAAATACGGCTTTGACGCCAAGTAAGAAAAGTGTTTTTGACAGGTTGTACAATTGCTGCGCAACCATTGTATCCACAATCGGGACGCCAGAAAGATCGACAACAAGACTTGTGATTTTTCTCTCAATGCATCGGACCGGCACTGTCTCTAAAATCACCTGCGCACGTTTTGTGTCGACAGAGCCAATCAGCGGCAATATGCCGATTCCATCCGCAATGGAAATCACCGGACAGCCTAATTCACTGATTAATTCCTGCTGAGAAGTGAGCCTCATCAGCATAAATTTTTGATACTGCTCGGAAAACTCAATAATCAGCTTATCGAAAGACTGATTCACAATACGGTTCCAGCGGTCAGCATCCTCATTTGTGACGATATCCCGATGCTCTTTTATAAACGTAACGACAGCATCCCAGAATGCGATTCTTGAATTTGATATGGCTTCGACGACCTCATGCACCGGAACATCTTGCTCTACTCTGTTTTTCGCAACATTCAGCGCCCATTTTGCCATATTGTCTTGAAATTCGGTTTGTTCCTCCAGGAATGCACTTGCGATTGTTATATTAGTAAACGTATGCTGCTCTGTCAAAAGCTTTTTCGTTTCTTCACTTAAATGGTCGGCGGAATATAATTCGCCTTGCAGCTGACATCGTAAACTGAACCATTTTTCAGTAATGTCAGCCGTATGGTCTATGATATATTGATATAGTTTTTGATCGATATTCACGGCCTGTCTCCTTTTTCATAATAGAAGCTCTTATATTATAAAATTATAAATCGGAATTGTGAATGGGACTAGGGAAAAATGGGATGATTCTGCTTGATGAGCGCATTCCATTTTCATCCATAGGCGAATGCACCAAAAAAGTCCGCTCGCATAAACTGCAATTGTACAGTTTACAATGAGAAAGGACGTTATCACATGTATTATGTTGATCCTTATATGTTTGCCGGACATTTTTATGAGCCTTGGCCTGCTTTTGAATATGAATACCGATATCCATGGCCTGGCATGGGCGGCGATACTGCTCCGGGCTTCGGCGGCGGCTCCGTTCCTGGCATGGGCGGCAGTACTGCTCCAGGCTTCGGCGGTGCGCCACAAGGGCCTCCTCCTTCCCAAATACCAGCGAAGCCCCCAAAACCGCAGGGTTCTCAAGGAGCCGTTTTGTTAGTTGAACCAATCACCATTCGTCCATGCCTTTTCCGGTTTACCTATGTTTGGTTAACCAACGGCCGCTCATTTTGGTTCTACCCAATTATCCTTGGCAGACGGTCCGTCGGCGGCTTTTATTGGGATCCTTTACGGCGCCGCTGGATTTATTTCGCCTTAGACACAAATCAGATCGATGTTGTGAGCTGCTCATTTTAATCGAAAATCAGCCGGTTTCCCGGCTGATTTTTTATGTTGCTTTGGCTGTAAACAGGTTATATTATAACTATCTTTCAAATTGGAGGTTTCCCTATGATCAAACAAATTGGCACTGTTGCTGTATATGTTGAGGACCAGCAGAAAGCGAAGCAATTTTGGGCTGAGAAGGCAGGCTTTGATATTGCGGCGGACCACCCGATGGGACCTGAGGCAAGCTGGCTTGAGGTTGCGCCAAAAGGAGCCGAGACCCGTTTAGTCATTTACCCGAAAGCCGTGATGAAAGACTCTGAACAAATGAAGGCTTCGATCGTATTTGAATGTGAAGACATCTTTGGTACATACGAGAACATGAAAGCAAACGGTGTAGAATTTCTCGGTGAGCCCAATCAAATGGAGTGGGGCACCTTCGTTCAATTTAAGGACGAAGATGGGAATGTGTTTTTATTAAAAGAATAAACTGTTTCGCACGGCGGTTCGATTCGCCCTGCACTTCCTTTGACACTGAGAATGAATTTCATTTACAATTATTCATATATGAGAATGATTGGAGATGGACAGATGTTTGTTCAGTTAAGAAAAATGACGGTAAAAGAAGGCCATGCTGATAAAGTGATTGAACGTTTCAGCGCTGAAGGAATCATTGAAAAACAGGAAGGCTTAATAGATGTGACCGTGCTTGAGAAAAACGTCCGCCGCGGCGATGAGGAAGTCGTTGTCATGATCCGCTGGCAATCCGAGGATCACTGGAAACAGTGGGAAAAAAGCGATGCGCATATCGCCGGGCATAAGGCGAACAAAGGCAAGCCAAAGCCTGACTATATGATCAGCACTGAAGTGAGCATGTATCACGTGAGAGCTGTTAAACAAGGGACTCATCAATAACGAAAAAGAGCTTGGGCTATGCCGCAAGCTCTTTTTTTCATGAGAATCTGCTTTCTTCAAATGTGATGGCGTACAGCGGTTTATTAGGATGCCATTCAGCAAATAATACATCCTCTGTCTTTTCAATCCCCTGGTTTTTCAGCGTTTGCTTAAGCCACTGTTCGTCTACCCCTGCTTCTCGCAGGTTGTCATACACAATCTCCCCATCAAGAATTAACGTGGTGGGCAAAGACACATTTTGCTGCGGAAGATTCATATCTTTTCTCGTCGGATTGCCAAAGTCGGATTTCTGAAGAACGCTGACCATCCCGTTTGTTTCTAATATGGCATATTCCACTTCCTGTATGGAAAAGCAGCCGGCCTGCCTTAAAAGGCTCTGCAGCTGATTAATGTCGAGCTTGTTTTTCTTCAGCATTTCATATTTGAGCTTTCCATTATGGATGACGATATTCGGTTCACCTTCCAGAAACTTTCTGGACCCTTTTACTTTTTGGGTAATGAATTCAATCATATAAATCAGCAGTCCCCACAGCAGCGAAGCGAAAATAATCTCTTTGATCTTAATTTCATGATCGTACACTGCATTTCCGACCAGTTCCCCTAAGATCAATGCAGAAATAAAGTCAAACGGAGTGATTTGAGAGAATTGGGTTTTTCCGAGAAACTTCAAAATGACAAATAAAATACCCAAACCGCAAACTAATTCTACCGCTACATTGAGATAATCTCCCATGTTGATAGCACCTACTTCTTAAGAGCTACTATCATTATGGTCAACTGCACGTTTTCTAAACGGTCACTGCTCCTATTATAATATCGGCTGGTGCTTTGAAAGCATGTCGTCAAAAAGCTGCTCCGCATCACGGCGGTCGAGCGTGACAAGCGGATCATTGTGAAACGCTTGAAAAGCGAGACCGCGGTCCTTTGTTAGCCCCGCTTCCGCCACTGCCTCCTGATTGGATACGTGTCGTGCCGCCAGCATTTCCACACCCTTCGGCAGCGCTCCGGAAACAATCGGCTGGACACGGTTGCGGGTAATGAATGCATTTGTTTCCACGATCGCATCTAATGGGAGATGAGCGACCTGGCCTCGATTCGGCAGATTCACATTTGTTACAAGTTCGCCCAGTCCGAGGAGCGCCGCCATGATGTTCACGCCCTCTTCTCCTGATGCTTTCCTCTCAACACCCTGTTTTTGCTGTGCCATGTGATCCGTTTCTTTTTGTTTCCGGTCTCTGTCCTGTTTTCTGAAGGATATGGGTGTCAGGTGAAACTTCCATGTCGCAGGCTGTTTGAGATAACAACCGGGGAGAAACTCAGCCAGGTGCCTGTCACCGGCAGCGGGGATGGCACCGTACGTTTCAAATAAATCGAATGCAATACGGTGTGCAGAGTGAAATACGCTGTCCTTCCAGCTTTCCCCCTCCAGCTCATAGCCGGATTCGGCATAATGCGCACAGAAATCACGGAAAACAGGCAGCAGATCAATATGCCGGTAAGAAGCTGCTGTGACCCATGTAAAATGGTTAATGCCCAGCACATGAACATGGACGTCTTCACGCCGCTTTACCTCTAGTCCAAGCCTATCTGTAACCATCTCCGCCAGCAGTTTTTGCGTGCCGAATACTTCGTGGCAGCAGCCGAACGCTTTTATGCCGGGAAACACTTTATACAGCGTTCTCGTGCACACAGACATTGGGTTTGTATAATTGATGACCCATGATTCGGGGGCGTAGTCTCTAATTGCCCGGGCAATTTCTGCAAACATCGGAACGGCCCGCAAACCTCTCATGATTCCCCCCGGTCCGACAGTATCACCAACTGATTGATAGATGCCGTATCGCTCAGGCAAATGAACGTCCGTTTCCATGTCATCCAGAGTGCCCGGCAAAATCGAAATAATGATGATATCCGCACCGGATAATACCTTTTTCAAAGTTGAAACCGCCTCGTACCGCCATCTGCCGTCTCCGCTGTTATTGCCGATGATTTCATTTTTCTGCGCCGCTTCAAAATTCAGATCATAGAGCGCCACCGTGCCTGACATTCGGTCATCAAGGGACAAATCGCTCATCAAGCTTCGGGCCCAGCCTTGGGAACCCCCGCCGATATAGGCGATTTTGATCTGATCTAACGTACTGATATGAAACACTCCCTTTCTCAGCCTTTCACAGAACCGATCAGCATTCCTTTGGCAAAATGTTTTTGTAAAAATGGATAAACCGCCAAAATCGGTATGGTCGCGATGACGATGACAGCAAGCTTAATCCCCTGCTCCGGCGGAATGGTATTTTGCATCGTATCGCCATTGGTCGCCGTTAAGTCCGATAAAATCGTGACCTGGCGGAGCACCATTTGCAGCGGCCATTTTGCACTGTCATTGATATATAAGAGAGCATGGAAGAAATCATTCCAAATTCCGACCGCATAAAACAGCGCAAAGGTGGCAATGACCGGCTTTGACAGCGGCAAGGCGATCCGCCAAAAGACGCCGATTTCTGAACAGCCGTCAATTTTTGCTGATTCCTCAAGCTCCTGCGGCAGCTGCTGAAAGAAGTTTTTGATAATAATGAGGTTAAACGGATTGATCGCCATCGGCAGAATCAACGCCCAATAGGAATCCAGCAATCCAAGTGATTTGACAACAAGATACGTCGGAATCATCCCCCCGGAAAACAGCATCGAGAAAATCACAAGGTTTAAAAGCAGATTCCGTCCCTTCACATGCCGCTTCGCCAGCGGATACGCCATCGTAAAGGTGAAAAACAATTGCACGGCTGTCCCGACTACAGTGATGAAGATGGATACGCCCATACTTCTGATAAACGTCGGTGTCGAAAACACGTACCGATAAGCATCAAGGGTAAAGGTTTTCGGGAAAATAAAGAAGCTGCGTTGAGCCAGCTCAGCTTCTGTCGCAAAGGAACCGGCGATAATATACAAAAACGGCAAAATGGTAATCGCGCCGACGCCGCCAAGAAACAAAATGTTGCAGACGTCAAATACCCGTCCGGCTTTTGTGTTGTCCATCATATGAATGTCAGCCATACCTCTCCCTCCTTTAAAACAATCCTTCTTGATCGAACTTTTTCGCGATGTAATTGGCACCGAAAATTAAGACAATCCCGACAACCGATTTAAACAAACCGACAGCTGTGCTGTAGCTGTACGCTCCTTGGGTAATCCCCATCATGTAAACGTACGTGTCGAAAATGTCAGCCACGCTGCGGTTAAGCGAGTTTGTCATCAAATACACCTGTTCAAAACCGATATTTAAAAAGCTTCCGATCCTTAAAATCAAAAGAACAATGATGGTGCTTCTGATTGCCGGAAGCGTAATATGCCACATCCGCCTAAACCGGCCGGCCCCATCCATGATCGCCGCCTCATATTGCTCCTGATCCACCGTTGCCAAAGCAGCGAGAAATAAAATCGTTCCCCAGCCTGTCTCCTTCCAGATGCTTTGCATGACAATCATCGGCCGGAACCAGTCAGCGTCTGATAAGAAAGAAATCTGATTCCCTGTCAGGCTCATGACCATTTTGTTGATGACGCCTGTATCGACTGTAAAGAAAACAAAGGTGATGCTGACCACGATTGTCCATGAGACAAAATGGGGCACGTAAATAAGGGTCTGAATGCACCTTTTATACACAGCCTTCCTCAGCTCATTCAACAGCAAAGCCAAAATGAGCGGCGCGGGAAAGGCAAACAGCAGATCAAGGCTAGCCAGCATGAGCGTGTTGCGCAGCAGCCGGAAAAAGTCCGGATTCATAAAAAAATCTTTAAAATAATCAAGACCGACCCATTCGCTTTTCCAGAAGCCGAGATATGGCGAATAATCCTTAAACGCGATAAGCACGCCCCACATCGGCAAATATTTGAAAATCAGAAAATAAAGCAGACCGGGAATAAGAAGAAGATAAAGCCATTTGTCTCTTTTGAGCGCAGCCATCCAGCTGATGCCTTCTCCAGCAGTGAGAACTGGTGCTTTTCCCTTCTTCGGCACCGTTTCCATATCTGTTCTCCTTTCGTGATACCGGTGCGCCCGCTGAACGGCAGACGCGTCGGTTTATTTTGACGATTGATACAATTTGTTTAAGTCCTTCATCAGTTCATTGCCGCCGCTGTTTTCCCAAAGCTTCACCGCATCCTTGAAGCCTTTTTCATCGATTTCTCCGATAATAAATTGTGTTCTTGCATCGAGAATGATGTTGTCCAGCTGGGCTCCTTTTTGGGTATATACATCGGATACAAGCGACTCAGCCGGGTTAAAGACGGCTATTTTTTCTCCTTCAGTGATGATGTCCTTGCGATGCTGGAAGAGCTTTGTTTTCTGATCTTCGATGTAGTACTCGCTTTTCGGGATAGACATGCTGAATTGAGCCAAGCCTTCATGCTCATACAGAAGGGATTTGTTGTTTTTTTCAAGAGAGGTGAATACGCCGTCCTTCAGCTCATAATTACGGTCCTCGACTCCGTTGTTGGTCAGAATCTGTGCTTCCTTATCGTTCAGCTTATCGAGGAAGGACAGCACCTCTTTCAGCTCTTTTTCCGTTTTCACACTTGATTTTGGTATCGCGATCATGCCTGAATATCCTGATGTCGGGAAAGTGCGCTTGCCTTTCGGTCCTTCTACTGTGCCGACGATATCAATGATATCCTTGTTCGACTCATCCGCTTCTTCCATGGCGCTTTGAATTTGCGACGCTCTGGAGCCTGTATCAACGATGACACCCGCTTTTCCTTTTACAACCGGGTCATTCCACTTCGCCGAATCCATAACAGCGAAATCCTTGTTGATCAAGCCTTCATCATACAGCTTCTTAAAGAAGGTGAGCGCCTCCATATATTCCTTCGTTGTAAAATCAGGCACCAGCTTCCCGTTTTCAACGCCGTAGCGATTCGGGGCGCCGAACCAGATTTGCAGAACATCCCACGGACTTCCGTTGCCAAGCCCCATCCATTTCGGCACGACCATGCCGTACGTATCGTCCTTGCCGTTTCCGTCAGGATCTTTTTCCTTAAAGGCCTTCAGCACTTCATAAAAATCATCAAGCGTTTCCGGCATATCGAGCCCGACGTTTTTGAGCCAGTCGGTTCTGATGATCATACAGGCTCTGATCAAGTCTCTCGATCTGTAGACCCCGTACACCTCGCCATTTACCGAGCTGTTCTTGAGTATCTTTTCATCAGCCTGGCTTACATTCTTGTAGTCTTTTAAATAAGGAGACAGCTCCCAAAAAGCGCCCGCTTTGACAGACTTAATAAAGCCGGCTGACTTATCTTTAATCACAATCGCATGCGGCATCTCTCCAGAGGCCATGACGATGTTAAATTTATCGTTGTAGGATGAATCAGGCACCCATGTGACCTTAATATCTTTGCCTGTGTATTTCTCTAACGCTTTTAATGATGGGCTTTTGTCACTCGGACTTTCCGGTGACAGCAGCGGCGCCATGATGTTGATCGTGTTTTTTGAATCGCTCGCTGATTTGGATGTTTCTGAATTGCTGCACCCGGCTATCATCATGGCAGCGAGCGGTAAAGCAATCCATCTTTTTCGTATTCTTTTTTTCATGATGCGTAAGTCCCCCTTTTTCTCCTTTTTCATTTCTCCTTTGCCACCCCTAATATAAAGCGCTTACACAAATTCTTGCAATCTTCATTTTTTGCATCATTTCTCCTATGAATTGACGGCTGTTATCCTTTTTTGCCGGATGTATCTTTTTTTGCGGGGAGGTATTCACCAATTAATTCAAGTGCCGCAATGACATTTAAACACCATTGAGAGACAGTGTTTGTCGTTACCCACGGAAGCTCTTCAAGCTGAGTCCACGTCTCGATTTGCGCGGGTTTGATCGGAAGCGGCGTATGGCTCAGTTTATGATCGAGCAAAAGATTCCACGCTTTTTCGGCGAGGTTATGGTCTTGTTTTTTTCTCGCAGCATAGGCTGTCATACCAGCCGCAAACATCGGCCAGTGAAAATGCCCGTCATGGAGCGCACACCCGCTTTTTTTGCGTTTTTCTTCATCACTGAATGTGTAAAACTCGCCGAATTCACTCAGCATTTCCTCCCATTCACGGTCATCGAGAAGCTCAGCCAGCTCCATCCACACTTGCGGCGCGCCAAACGCAATGATCATATGATAGCCGCCCGCGATGCCGTCTCCCATGTGATGAAGCATAGATGTTGCCGGATCATATTCAAACGTCGGGCCTGATAATAAGCGAAGGGGCAGGCGTTTCAGGTAGCTGATGCCAGTTTGGATTTTCCTGAGATAGTCAGGATTCTCAGTCCGCTCCCATTCCGCCAGCCAGTTCGAGCAAAACGCCGCCCAGTCCGGCCCCGTTCTGACGTGAGTCGGGTGCTCTCCTTTCTCGTAGAAAGCACGCATCGGATCGGTGTTCACTAGGGCGGCATCGGCGTCCTTCACTTCCGTCAAAAGATCTCCCGTGCGCTCATCGCCTGTCAGATAATAGTAGAATTTATAAAGGCCGGCCATGCTGATTCTCGCTTCCTTGCAGCCGCATCCCCAGTGCACCACGTTATGCCGGGAGCCAAGCCCCGCATATTCTCCGAGATGAAAACAGTCGGTTTCACTTGTATGGCGGGTCATTGCTTCAGCCATTCGGAACAAGTCTTCTCTGCCGGAGCGGAAAAACGCCTGCCACAGCCACAAGGTCGGAACGAGCTCATTATTTTGCCACGCGTACCCGCCGAGATCATACCGCCACATATGCCTGACCGGGTCATACGTATGCATGACGTCCCCATAGTTCCAGAACCCGTACCATCTGCGCTGCTCCACTTCTTTTTGATAAAACAAGAAGGCGGCGTCCAGCTGTTCTTCCAGCTCTTTTTTGACCGGATCGGCCGTATCGATTACACTCCAAACGCCAAGCGCTTTTGACTCGTAATAAACGTCCGGCTCACAAATAAGCAATGGCGGTGCCTGCCATTTGTCCGCTAACGCATTCAGCACGTCATCAGACGGCATCTGAGAAAAGCATGACAGGCTGATGTCGTTTGTGTTGGCAATGCCTGTCGGATCAGAGCGCATCTCATCAAACCCTTCGTACGCGCTGACGACATGGGTCTCCCCTGTATAATGCCTGAAATCCATTGCTTCCGCGTCTGGCGGCCAGAGCCAGACGGTCAATTTCGGCTGATCACCGGCAAGGCCTGTTATCTCAAGTGACGACGGATATTTTTCAAAAAAATACCGCAGGCCGAGCGCTAAGCCTCCATTTTCGCCGCCCGCATAGCAAAGCCCCTTCGCCCGCGTACCATGCAGCATGTCAACCCACGAATATTCCTTGCCGGTCCGTTTTGCCAGTCGGTAATGATCGCTGGAGTCCTGAACGAGTTTCACATCATTCCAAACTGCATTCTGTACGCCATGTGCGAACCATTCCTTGTGCTCTTCACTTGGAGAAATCGGTTCGCCGTTGATGTGCCGCTGATAAAGAGGATGCCGTTCATTCCATTTGCGGGTGCCAAACAGCTGGGCTGGTTCCTTATAAACGCCTTTGTCCCCCGCAAAACGGAAATGGCGGTTGTACGGCTCTCCCTGCAAAAAGAGGTCAAACTGCATGCCAAGCCCTTTGATGAACTCTCGTTTGAAATTCCTGTCGATCAGCTGAGTGTGCATGATATTCATCTCTGAAAGCCCGGCATAAAACGTCAATCTGATAATGAAGGGCAGCCATTCTTCATTTGTCTTTTGGAGTACATGAACCCCCTCAATCTTGATGACTGCTTTTACAGGACCTCTCTGTTCAATGACCGCACGTTTTATGAGACTGACCGATGTTTCATGTGAGAAAACCTTTTCCGCCGCCATCTCCTTTCTCGTTTCCTTTATTGCGGTCAGCCGCCCGCCTGCGGCGATCGGCTTTCCGTTGATCACCAGAGATTGAATGATGTCGGAGCCTGTTTTATTCACAGTGCAGACAAGCGCCCCGGTATCCACTTGGATTGCATCCTTTAACTCGTGGATCATGAGCTTTTTCGCTGGCAGCTGGTTTTCATCTTTTTGAAGGGTAAAGCTTGTATCGGTTTGTTCACTGAACACAGCCGCGTGCTTCGTCCATTTGATGCTCCCGTCCGGCCAATAGGCCGACGGATCGCTTTGCACATAGCGGCTTTCACCCTTTGCATTTACAAGCGCCAGACAGTCTCCCTTTTTCAATTCTCCTCTTTTCCAAGGCACACCCCACGTTACGCCGCTTGTCAGCTTGGGCTGTTCTGATAGCCATTTGATCTTTTTCATCGGTTCTCTCCTTCCATATAAAAAAAGCTGATTCAATGCAAAGAATCAGCTGCGATTATCAAACTGAATCACACGGTATTCGTGTTGGCCGACTGACAGTCTCCCCGCTCCGACTGAACGGTTTGCCAAAAGATCGGTCCCCTCTTCCGGAAGCGTCACACTCCCGCCTTTTCCATCCATATTCACGATAACCCATACAAGGCCGTTTTCTCCTTTTCTCGGGGCAACAATCGTGCCGGGGGTGACATCGGACCTGACAGAAACGGCTGCTTCTCCCGCATAATGCCTGACGAGTGCTTCCAGCATTGCATCCCCTTTTTCGCCTGATGGAAGCGAGCCGAGCATGACCATTTTCCCTTTGCCGTGCTCTCGTTCTGACAGAAATGCATGGCCGGCACCAGGCCCGGATTCAACTGTGCCGAGAGTGTTTCCGCTCTCTATATCAAACACCGCGCTCCACAGTCCGAGTGGCGCCGTCATGCCAAACGCTTTTCCTGTATTGGCATCCTCGTTCATCGGGAACGTGAACAGTGTTTTGATTCCGGCTATTTTCTCCAGTTCTCCAAGGCCATAATCGGTATGAACCGTATGCTCGCCCGTACGCCCTCCCGTCAGCGGCCCGGCAATCCATATGCCGCCCGCTTCAGCAAATGCGGAAGCTTTTTTGATAAAAGCAGAAGACAGATAAGGCACAAATGGCGTAAACAGCACACGATAGCCCTCCAGCGGAAAGCCTTCCGGAACGAGATCACGATGAATACCCGTGTTGAGAATGCGCTCGTAAAAGTGTGTGATAAGCGTTCGGTGTTGGAGCCCCCGGTGAGGCTCTGTTTTCAGAAACGCTTTCGCCCTGTCGGAATAGGTCATTGCAACCTCAGCCTGAACGGGCACAGTAGAAAGAATGATCGGTTCGATTTCCTTTCTTGCCCGCTCAACCGCCAAAACGTTTTGATAACCAACCGCCGGCTCTCCCCAGGCACTAAGGACGGAACCGTGTGAAATCTCGCTGCCTGAACGCTGCTGGCGCCACAGCCAGTAGCAAAATCCCTCGCTCCCCAAGGCGTAAGAAGACACGGCTTCAGCTTGTAAATATCCATCGGCGTGCGGCATGGCACAGCTTTCGAGCGAGGCTGCATATGACGGGCTTGTTTCCAGAATCCAAAACGGGCGGTCTTTTTTGAAATGCCTCCAAATATCACAATTTAATAAAAATGCAGATGCATTTTCTTGGGAAGCGTACGTATCATAGGAAGCGAAATCGAGATTCTGAAACATCCGCTCATTGTCTGTGCTGAACATGACCGAGCCGTTATGAGTGATTGGCGCATCTGAATAACAGCGGATGATTTTCGCCTGTTCATCCGCAAATTGAGCGATCATCTCCATCGAAAACAGCTGATACATCGTGCGCAATGAAGCGTGATGCAAAAACGGGGCCGGACCCGGCTGCGGCACCTGCTCAAAGGTTTGATAGGTTTCGCTCCACACATCGGTTCCCCACGCTTCATTTAACCGTTCAATCACACCGTAACGGTTTCTAAGCCAGTCATGCCATAAGCTTAAGCACGTCTCACACATGCATTCAGCCACATGGCATTTAAATTCATTATCGAGCTGCCAGCCGATCAGCCCCGGCAGGTGTCCCAGCTCTTTGGCGATGCTTGTGGTGATGATGGCGGCTTTTTTTCGGAAATATGGGTTATTTGTACAAGCATGCTGACGGGAGCCATGCCCCATCACCTCTCTTTTTTCGTTGATATGCATTCGCTCAGGCCGGCCGTGCGACAGCCAAATAGGCGGTGTCGGCGTCGGTGTGCACATGATTGATTCGATGCCGTTTTCATACATCCGGCTGATCATTTCCTTAAAAAAGCTCACGTCAATTTTTCCTTCTTCCGGCTCGATCACAGACCAGGCGAATTCACCAATTCGCACGACATTGATGCCGACCTCCCGCATCCTGTCAATGTCCTGCTGAATCGTCTTTTCATCCCATAGTTCCGGATAATAGCAAGCGCCGTGATATAATTTTCTCCCCAAGTCCTTCACCCTTCTTTGACGATAGATTCTGTTAGTGGCAGGCCGAGCTCTTTCATGCCTTTCGCTACGAGTTTTGCCATTTCATTTGCGCCTTTTTTTGTAAAGTGCGTGTAATCGTCAATCCCCTCAGAAACCATAAAATAGGTGTATACTTTTTCTTCGCCCTTCTCAGTAAAGAAAGCGAGGCTTTTTTCCATTAGATCAATGAGCTGGACATTCTCCTCAGCGGCTGTCTGCTTCATGGCAATGCAATAATCAGGAAAGTCGTTCAAAAACACGCCGTTTTCATAATGAAAGCGGGCTACTGGGGTAATGAGAAGCGGATGCGCGCCTTTTTCTCTAGCGCCTGCGATATACTGCTTTAAATATTGTTTATAGGTGGTATAGGGCTCGGTGTAGCGCTCCGGCTTATTTTTTGACGCGTCATTATGGCCCATCTGCACAAACAGCCAATCGTCCGGCTCGATCACATCAAGAATCGCCTGAAGCCTGCCTTCCTCCACAAAGGTTTTTGAGCTTCTGCCGCCGATCGCTTTATTGATCACCTGAATATGCTCCGGCAGATGCGAACCGAGAAACTGCCCCCAGCCCCCTTGATTTGTACTTTCTCCATACGTTTGGACAGTCGAATCACCAGCAAGATAAATATGATGTGCCATGCCTCATTCCCCCTCGTTTTTTTCACTTAATATCAACTCAATGGCAGAAAGCTCCTCGTTTGAAAAATCCGCTGATTGCAAGGCTTGAACGTTTTCCTCTATTTGTTGCGCCCGGCTTGCTCCAATTAAAACGGAGGTCATCCGGGCATCCTTCAAAAGCCATGAGAGCGCCATTTGCGGGAGCGATTGTCCCCGTTCTTTCGCAATCTCATTCAGCCTTTGCGCCTTACTGACCGCCCTTTCGGAAATGTGCTCCGCCTGCAGGAAAGGACTGTTCGCATCCTTTGCTCTTGAGGTTTCCGGGATGCCTGAAACGTACTTTGTCGTGAGAAGCCCTTGAGCAAGCGGCGCAAACGCGATGCAGCCGGCTCCCTTTTTGTCCAGCACATCAAGAAGCCCTTTTTCCGGATCTCGGTGAAACATCGAATATCGCGTCTGATGGATGGCGAGCCTGACTCCGAGCTGTTGTAAAAGATCGGCGGCGCGCTCTGTCTCTTCAGGGCTGTAGTTTGACAGTCCGACATACAAAGCTTTCCCTTGACGCACAAAGCCTGCCAGCGTCTCCATCGTTTCCTCAAGCGGCGTTTCAGGATCAGGACGGTGCGAATAGAAGAGATCCACATAATCAAGCCCCAGCCGCTTTAAACTTTGATTCAAGCTGGCAGTCAAATGTTTTTTCGAACCGCCATTGCCATACGGCCCCTTCCACATGTCATAGCCGGCTTTAGTGCTGATGACGAGTTCATCACGGTAAGGCGCAAAATCCGTTTTCAGCATGCGCCCGAACATCTCCTCAGCGGAGCCGGGCGGCGGGCCGTAATTGTTGGCCAGATCAAAATGGACAATGCCTGCATCAAATGCGGCTCTCAGCATGGACCGCGCGTTCTCCGGAGAATAGGCAGCGCCGAACTGATGCCAGAGGCCGAGAGAAATAGCGGGAAGCCTTAATCCGGTTCGCCCGGCTTTGTGATAGGTCATTTTGTCATAGCGTTCAGCCTTTGCTTCGTATCCCATACGGTTCCTCCTAAAGCGGTGTCTCCGCTTTGTTTCCCGCTATGTACAGAGCGGGCTTCGGCGGTTTTTTCATCCCTGTTCCGAGATAAAAGCTTGTGTGCGGCGGCTGGTTGTACGCGGTGTTCTGCCAAGCGATTCCCAGCCTGTAAACCGGATCGTGCATCAGTGTGTAAAAACGATGGCGGGTAAGGTGTGTCGTTGTATAGATGCGGAGCGCACTGCTGTCTTCGGTTCTCCAAATGACCTCTTCCCGCCAGTCTCCGAACAGGTTGGCCTGAAGAACCGGGTTTCCTTTTGTCCCGTTGTTGGACAGCACACCTTCTGGCTGAAAAATCGTTTTTAAACAGCGGTTTTCAGCATCCCACTTTTCAATCTTTGGTTTGCCGATCGTTCCATTCCAATCATGATCCAACAGCTCCCTGACCAAGTCCCCGTCCCACCAAATGGAGAAATTGGCGGAAGCAGGCGCTTTGTCGCTGATTTTTTCTCCTTTGCTCGTATAGAGCCCATATGACATTCCTTCATTGCCCGGCGGATCGATTCCCCAGACGAGTGATCCCTTGTACCGAGGGTCAATGTGAGCCGCCATTCCTCTGCCGACATCTGTTCCGGCATGGACGCCCCATAACACCTCGCCTGTTCCGGCATCACGCAGCGACAACCCATACGGCTTGCTTGCGTCCTCATGAACCTGAAACACTTCAAGCCCTTTGCGTGACGGATCTAGATCGCCGACGTGCATGGCGTCTCCGTGTCCGAGTTCCGTCGTGTACAGACCGGTTCCGTCATGATCAACCGCCATGGCGCCGTAAATAATTTCATCCTTTCCATCTCCATCAACATCGGCAACGCTCAAGCTGTGGTTGCCCTGTCCCGCGTATGCTTCATGCCCCGGCTGATTGGAGTCAAACGTCCAGCGTTTTTTCAGCCTGCCGTTCCTGAAATCATAAGCGACCAGTACCGTTCTCGTATAATAGCCCCGTGCCATCACCAGGCTCGGCCGCTCTCCATCTAAATAAGCAATTCCGGCGAGAAAACGGTCCATCCGATTGCCGTAGCCGTCTCCCCAATCCTCCAGTTTGCCGCGAGGCGGTTCATAATCGACAGTCGTGAGCGCTTCACCGGTTTCCCCTTTAAACACTGTCAAATATTCCGGACCTGACAGGATTCGGCCCTGCTCATCCCTGAAATCGGCATGCGCTTCACCGATGATGTTTCCTTTGCCGTCTATTGTGCCGTCGGCTGTTTTCATAGCGATTTCTGCTTTTCCGTCACCGTCTAAGTCATAGACCATAAACTGCGTATAATGGGCGCCTGCTCTGATATTTCTGCCGAGGTTGATCCGCCACAGAGAAGTGCCATTCAGTTTATAGGCGTCAATGAGGACGTCTCCGGTATATCCGTCGTGGGCGTTATCTTTTGAGTTGGACGGGTCCCATTTCAGGATGATTTCATATTCTCCGTCCCCATCCACATCTCCGACGCTCGCATCATTGGCGCTGTAGGTATACGGTTTTCCGTCCGGCGTTACGCCGCCTTCGGGTTTGTTAAGCGGGAGCTCGAGAACGTTTTCCCGCCATACGGGAGCTTCTTTCGAAAGCCTTTCTTCCCGGCCTTTATAGACAGCCGCCACTTGATAGAGAGCGTCCCCCGTTCCCTTTTCATCCAGAAAATTGGTGCTATCCGCAATCGGTTTGCCAGTGATCCGATCTCCGTTCCGATAAATGTGAAAAGTAACAGTCTCATGATCGGTTCCGAGAAAACGCCAGCTCACAAATACGCCTTGCTCCGTTTTGACCGCGATCAGGCCTCTGGTCAGGTATTCCATCTGCCTCTTTTTTGGTTTCATTTTAAATGGGAACGGGCCGCACGCTTGGCCCGTTCCTTCCCCCCTTCTGTTAAGGCGTATACATATTCGGTTTAGACTGTGCCGCCATGCCGTCTCCTAAAAAGAAGCTTGTATGCGGCGGCTGGTTATACGCGACATTTTGCCAGGCAATGCCGAGCCGGTACACAGGATCATGCATCAGCGTATACAGCCTGTGCTCGGTCGGGATTGTGGTGGTGTAGATGCGGAGCGCACTGCTGTCTTCAGTTCTCCACACAGCTTCCTCCCGCCAGTCACCGAGCAGATCAGCCTGAAGAGCCGGTGTTGCTTTTGTAGAGTTATTGGAGGCAGCACCTGATGCCGTCAGCAGGTTTTTAGAGACGCCGTTTTGATAATCCCATTTATCAATCCTGTTGCTGTCCAGCTGTTCCCGCAGCAGGTCACCGTCCCACCAGATGCCGAAATTGGTTGACGACGGCACACTGCTGCCGATTTTGGCGCCTTTCGATGTGTAAAGAGAACCGTTCGCCCAAACCTCCTGTCCCGGATAGCGCGGATCAATATCAGCAGCCATGCCCCGGCCTACATCCTTGCCGGCGTGGACACCCCAAATGATTTTTCCCGTTGCGGCGTCACGGAAGGATAAGCCGTATTGCGCGTTTTTGTCCTCATGAACCTGAAATACTTCAAGCCCCGGCCGGCTCGGATCAAGATCTCCGGCATGCAGCGCGTCTCCGTGGCCTAAGCCTGTCGAGTACATGCCTTTGCCGTCATGGTCAACCGCCATTGAGCCGAAGATAATTTCATCCTTGCCGTCTCCGTCCACATCTGCAATGCTTAAGTTGTGATTGCCCTGTCCGGCGAAAGCTTGATTACCCGACTTAGAGGAATCCAGCGTCCAGAGCTTTGACAGTTTTCCGTCTCTGAAGTTATACGCAACAAGCATGGTTTTGGCGTAATAGCCTCTGGTCATAATCAGGCTCGGACGCTGTCCGTCGAGATACGCAATGCCCGCAAGAAAACGATCGACCCGGTTGCCGTAGCTGTCGCCCCAATCTGATACATTGCCCCGTGCCGGTTCAAAGTTAGAAGTGACAAGCTCTTTTCCCGTTTCACCTTGAAAAACAGTCAGGTACTCAGGACCAGAAAGTACACGCCCCTGCTCATTTCTGTAATCGGCATTCGCATTTCCGATCACTTTTCCCGTGCCGTCTTTTGTTCCGTCAGCGGTTTTCATCGCCACTTCCGCTTTTCCGTCACCATCCAGGTCATACACCATAAACTGAGTGTAGTGCGCGCCCGCTCTGATGTTTTTGCCGAGACCGATTCGCCATAATCTTGTTCCGTCCAGCTTATACGCATCAATAAACACTTCACCCGTATAGCCGTCCTGTGAATTGTCCTTTGAATTGGACGGGTCCCATTTGAGGATCAGCTCATACTGCCCATCGCCATCCACATCGCCCGTACTGGCATCATTGGCACTGTAGGTATAGGCTTCGCCCTTTGGTGTCGTGCCGCCAGCCGGTTTATCCAGCGGAACGGAATGATACGGCTGTGCCCATACAGAGGCTTTTTCAGAAGCGGCCTGCTCGGTTCCGTTTACAACAGCCCGAATGGAATACGTTGAGCCCGCTGTTCCGTTTTTATCGATATAATTCGTGGATTTGACAGGCGAAGCATTCAGCTTTTGTCCGTCTCTGTACACATTAAACGTCACAGATGCGTTTTCTGTCCCAAGAAAGCGCCAGCTGACAAAAATGCCGCCATCCGTTTTGACTGCCACAAGGCCCCGTTTCAGCGCTTCCATCTGCCGCGCCGCTCCTTCTGCTTTGACAGGAAACACAGAAGCCCCCATCATCAACAACACCAACAATGTGAGAGTGGTAAACATGCTTTTTCTTCGTCTAATCATCAGACAGCTCCTTATCATTTATCTGTAAGCGCTTACTTAAATTGGATTTTATGCGCTTGAGGAGCTGTCTTCAATGGCACTTTTTTGCATAAGCGTTTTTGGTTGGCCGCACTTTTTTGCCCGTTTGTCATTTTTTTGTTTACCCGGCCTGATGGCGGTGCTGCGCCTCTGTTTTTTGAAACCCTCTGAAAGCAAAAAACATCGACACGAGCCCAAATAAACTTGGGCCGTAAAATGGGATCAGGCCCGGAAGCGTATACAGCAAATAAAGCACAAATCCGCAGCCGATCAGCATGCAGCCGGTGGTCAGCGGCCGCATGGCGCCAAACAGCAGCGCTTGCGGAATATATTGGCGAAGCGGAAGCTCGTAATGCACATAAAGAGGAAACACATACATGAGCGCGACGGTATACAAAAGCCCCGCCAAGAGGGTGCAGCTCGTCACGGTAAAGGACAGCCAATCCGCACTTTCCGAAAAATAATAATAATTAGCCGACAAAATAAGCAAAAGGGCAAAAAACGCAAGTCCAATCGCATTGACCTTCAGAAACTCTTTTTTGTAGGTATCCAGAAATAACGCAAATACCGGGACATCTTTTTGCCCCATCAGCCATTTCCGTATGACGGCACACATCGCGGCTGTGCTCGGCGCCCATCCGAAAAGAACGCCGCCCAAAAGTGTAAACAACAGCCACAGCCCGTTCAGCCACGCGATTTTCACAACCGCTTCACAGCCTGCATAAAGCGCATCCGTCACAGTCGTCTTCATCTTTTCACCGCTTGGTGCACAGACAAATCACGATAAGCGGCTTTCATCGGCGCCATTTGCCTCAGCCCGATTTTTCCTTTCGTTAACACAGGTCCGAATGAGCTTCCGTCATCCTGCCACTCCAGAATGGGCAGATCATTGATCGAAAAATGCACATACCCTTTATCCTTAATAAGCTTCATATGATACGGGGAATCAGCGTCGTCCGGAGAAGGCAGCGGATCAGCTCCCATTGCAGCGAGGTGGAAACCGCGGCTTTTTCTTACATTGCAGGTGCGGAACGCTCTTTCCTCCGGGTATTTTCTGCGGAAATACGACAGATGGAGCGCATTGATGTCTCCGGAATGGTATTCGGGGTACTTTCCTGTTCTTTTCTTGAGTCGCGGGTCAAATAAGTCCTCGCCTCCGATGCCGGCAGCTGCGAAAAACAGCATACACAGCCCCGGCTGTTCAATCGGGTAAAAATCCCACTTCACAATGATGCCGTCGGGAAATGTTTCCGGGCACCAATAAACAAAGTGCGCTTCGTCCTGTACATGTGACAGGTGCATACGGTAATCTTCGAATGAAACCTGCCCGCCTCCCTCCATCCGCCAGTCCTTCACATCGCTTGCTGAACGGAGCGGATTGCGGTACAGGCATGCGCCTTCTTTATACATGTTCTTTCCCCTCCCGGCTCACGAGATGGTGCTTCAGCGGCAAGCCGATTTCTTCGATGCCTTCAGCAACGAGCTTCGCAACCTCCATGGCCCCTTCTTCTGAAAAATGCGTATTATCCCCAATGCCATCTGGATAATTCGGATGTTCATTCGGCTGAAGCCACACGAACAAACGCTTTGACTCCTCCGGTCCGTATGCTTCATAAAGCGCCTTCGTTTTCGTTAACAAATCAATAACCGGCACATCAAGCTCCTTCGCTAACGCTTTCATCGCATCCGGATACTCACCGAGCGTGTGCTCAATCCTTCCGTTTTCATCAAAGCGGCGGCGCTGCACCGATGTAACGAACACAGGCTGCGCTCCTTTTTCTCGTGCTGTGTCCGCAAACAAAGTGAGATATTGCTGATACGTCGAGTACGGCTTCGTCCCCCGCGGTTTCTGGTCATTGTGGCCGAATTGGATAAACAAATAATCGCCTTGTGATATACGCTCAGCAATCGCCCGAAGCCTTCCTTCCTCCACAAAAGAGTTGGTGCTTGCTCCCCCTTTGGCGTGATTGCGCACCTTCACCTGTTCGGTGAACAATTGACCAAAAACCTGCCCCCAGCCTGCCATCGGCGCTTCATGCGGCGGGCAATCGCTTACGGTGGAATCTCCTGCTAAAAACACCTGAATCGGTTTTTCCATCACATGTCCTCTCCTTTCACGGCGTTTCCTGATACATTTGCCTGAAAACTCCCGGCGGCATGCCGACCTGCTTTTTAAAAATCCGGTTGAAATAATTGTGGCGATAGCCGACTTCTTCTGACACATCATGAATTTTTTTATTTGTATTTACCAGCAGTTCTTTTGCTTTTTCAATTCTGATGCGGGTCACATAATCAATAAAATTAACGCCCGTCACTTGTTTAAAGGCCTTGCTCAAGGTATAAGAATTCATGCCCAGCGCATCCGCGCAGCTTTCAAGAGAAAGATCCGCCATATACTGCTCATGAATCATCGCAATCACACGTTCTGCCACCTGTTTTTGCTGTCTGTTTTTCCTGCCTTCAAGTTTGGCGAGATACGGGGTGACAACCGCATCCATCAGCCAGGCAGCCGCTTGGACAGGCTCATGCAGCTCAGATATTTCGCGAAGCATATCCCTGTTGCCAAACAGCTCGCTCGGATGAAGGCCGGAATGCAGAATATCCTCCTGGATGCGGGAGAAAAGCTGAATCAGCGCAGAATGCACTTGTCTGTCGCTGACCGCCTTTTCGGCCAGTTCATCCATACATAAGCGAATCAGCTCTTCTGCTTCCGCTTTTCTTTCCAGCCGAATGGCCTGAACGATTTGCTTTTCAAGTTCAAAAGGATAGCAGGGTGCGGATGGTTCAGCCTGAAAAACATCATCCTGCAAATCTATGATCTGATGGCGATTGGCAAAACACCTGCGGGACTTGCCGCTTTTCACATCCTTAAACAGCGATGGGATATCCATAATACGGGCCGATTGCCTGCTCATTGTTCCGGTCAGGCTTAGTCCCGTGACAGCACCAAATACGCGGGCCAGCTCTGAAACATACCCCTTCAGATCCGAGCCGCTCGTTTTCATCACAAGCACGGTGACGGAAAGGCGGCCAATATCAAGAATTGAAGGTTGAAAACGGCGGTTTGCCGCAAGCTCCTCATGTAAATTGGTCAGTGTAAACACAGCAAGCTGTTCATCATCGGCATAAAACATGCTCTTATCACCACGAAGCCCTGTCACCTGAAGATCAAGGACGTGAAATACGTGTTCCCCGATGTCCCAGCCCGCATCCTCCATCCGCGATCTGAGACTGTCCTCTGTGTCATAATAAAAATCACCCTGAAGCAGATGCTGCAAAAAACTCTTTTTCATATGGGGCGTCTGCCGGAGCAGCTGCTCTTGAAGCTTTCGGCTCTCAAGGGAAAGATCATTCCATCTCTTTTCTATCCACTTAAATTCATCCTGGCCTGACGCCTGCCATGTTTTCCTCTCTCCTCCCGTAAACAGTCCGAGCAGATGCTGAATCGGGCGATAGATTTTCTTTGAAGCGTACCACGTCATGCACACAGCCAAGCCGATACAAATGACTAGCATCACAATAATCACCTTTGATAAAAACACCATCGGCGCTGTAATGGCTGAAAGAGGCGCCGCAGAAACAAAGGTCCACTTCTGATGCATTCGCTTCATTTCTCCATAGGAGACGGAATACACCGTGCCGTCCCAATCCATCTGAAAATGGCCTTTCTGGTGAGGCTGTTTTTTCACCTCATTCATTAAAGCATTTTCAAAATCCTTTTCCCCCCCATGGAAAAGCACCTCACGCTTTTGATCCAGAAGAAGCGCGCTGCCTTCAGGATAAGGAGACAAACTTTGCAGGAGCGCATCCATTTCTTTCGGATCTACCGTCAGCATGATCGCGCCAAACGGTTTCTCGGCCGCACCCGGAATGAGCTGAATCAGTGCGGCGTCTTTTCCCGATCGGCTCCAATAAATGCTCCGATCGGAGTCGAGAAGCGAGCGGTATTTGTGAAGCGTATCCTGTTCTGTCAGCGCGCTGTATTCAGGGCTTAGCACAAGAGGCCGGGGGCTGTTCAGAAAGATAGAAGCCTGCTGAATCAGCGGCTGCTGGTCCCGCAATAGAAACAGCTTTTTCGTTAATTGATAGGAGAATGTAAAGTCTTTCTCCAAATCCTTTTCGGCCAATCCGTTCATCAGCGAGGAATCGTATGCCATTTGGGCAAGCGTCAGCTCAAGGTCTTCCAGCTTCTCATCCATCCGGCTGACTTCACGCGCCACCTGTGTTTCATGCGACTTTTGCAGCTCTTTCTCCACCTTATCGATAGACAAAAAGTAGATGGCCCCGCCTGTCAGCAGTCCGGGAATACAGGCAATCAGCAAAATGAAAACAAAGTTTCTTTTGAAATACGTTCCCTTCCAGTGTGAAACCCGTTCTTTCTGTTGAGGCTGTTTTTTCATCCCTTTCCCCCCGCCGCCGTCTTTACTGATACACGCGTTTTTTCGTTCTCAGCACATCAGCGAGAAATGTGAGTGCAAGCCCCTGTCCCCAGCCTTGTATTCGTTTGTAAGGCACTTGTTTGTATCCTTCCGCATTTTTCATGACAGCTGTGCCCGCGGATACTTTGCTGACCCGTCCGTCCTCTTCCACCGCATCCAAAATGGCGGCAAGTGATTTCTGCACGTATTTTGTATAGAGCTTCCCGCTCGACAGCAAAGCAGAGGCAATGCCCGCCGATGCCGAAACCTCCAAATACGAATCCGGATCATCCAAAATGGTATGCCACAGCCCTGAATCGTCCTGCAGCCGGACAAGCGCGCTCAGCTGGTCTCTGAGCGATCCGTCAATGATCATAAAAGAAGGATGCGTCACCTCAATGAGCGGGAGCGCTTTTGCCATCGTGAGCGCAGCCCAGCCATTCGCCCTCCCCCAATAAATCCCCGAAAGGTGGTTTTGCGCTTTGTTGTCCCAGGCATGGTAATACAGATTGGTTACGGGGTCCTGCAGCACGTCCTCATGTCCATGAAACTGGCGCAGGCCGTCCTCGAAGTAATCCTCACGCTCCATCACACGGCCGATTCTCAGCATAAACAGCCCCGCCATCATCAGCGTATCCGCCCATGCCTGCTCAGGAAACACATAATCCGCCGAGTTCACCGTATGCTGAAGAATACCTTCTCTAAAGCGCGGCGCATGATGAAGCACATATTCCGCCATCTCGCCAGCCGTTTCCAAATAGACGTGATCTCCCGTCACCTGATGCAGAAACAAAAGCGTATGGCCGATTGATACACCGTTGATCGACAGCGGCGGCAGCCCATCCTCAAGCTGTTCATCCACCCACGTTTTTAACAGTTTGATATACTCCTCGTTTTCCGTCGCTTCATACGCCTCCGCCACGCCGTAAAATGCGACGCCGCCTGGCCAATCCCACGCAAAATCCATTTGAAATGTCCGTTTCACGATTCGGTCAATAACGGATGTGACCTTTTCTTCATCAAAGATAAGCTGTGCCATCTGCAACACTCCTTTTTATTTTAATCCGGTCGTACTGATACCCTGAACGATATATTTTTGAAACAGAAAGAATACGAGAATCACAGGCAGCAAAGAGATGGCCGACATGGCAAACATCGCTCCCCAGTTCGAAGCGGATTCCGTATCGAGGAAAAGCTTCAGCGCAAGTGAAACAGGATAAAGCTCCGGCTTATTCAAATATAAGAGCGGCTGAATCAGCTCCTCCCACTTCCAGTAGAAAGAAAAAATCGCAGACGTCGCAAGCGCCGGTGCAATGAGCGGCAAAATGATCCGGCAAAAACAGGCAAAGCGCCCGCACCCGTCGATTCTCGCTGCTTCATCCAGCTCCTCAGGGATCGTCCGGATAAACTGGATCATCAGAAAGATAAAAAACGCATGCCCGAAAAATTGCGGAACGACAATCGGTTTAAAAGAATTCAGCCAGTCTAATTTCGCAAACATAATGTACTGCGGAATCATCAGCACTTCATGCGGCAGCATTAACGTCCCCATCATACAGGCGAACCAAAATGCTTTTCCTTTAAAAGGGATGCGCGCGAAGCCGTAGGCAATGACAGCCGATGACAGAACAGCGCCGATTGTAGACAGCCCGACAATAATCGCCGAGTTTTTAATAAAGGTCAAAAAGGGCTGACCCGCAATGCCCTTCCACCCTTCAGCATAGTTGCTGAGAATAAAAGGATCTGGAATGAGAGAATGAGAGGTTGTGAAAATACTGGAGCTCTCTTTAAAAGAACTGACAAACAGCCAAATGACGGGATACAGCAATAACACCGCCAGTGACGCCGTAAACACATGGAACAGAATGCGCTTTGGCTTGATGCGCCCGGCTTTTTTCCCTTCAAACACCGGGGCTTGCCTGACAGGCTGGTTGACCGGCTCCATCCGTTATTCCTCCTTTGATTCGTAGTGAACCCAATATGATGATGTTTTAAATAAAATCAGCGTAATCAGCCCGACAATGATAAGCATGATCCACGCCATCGCCGAGGCGTAGCCCATTTGAAAATAGTTAAACGCCCGCTGGAACAAATAGAGTGAATACAATAGCGTCCCGTCAAGCGGACCGCCCTCGCCTTTTGAGATGATATAGGCCGGGGTAAAGGTCATAAAAGCAGAAATCGTCTGCATGACCAGGTTAAAGAAAATAATCGGCGTCAGCATCGGAAGCGTGATCTTAAAGAAGCGCTGTACGCGGTTTGCGCCGTCCACGCTGGCCGCCTCTAAGTACGATGCCGGAATGTTTTTCAGCCCGGCCAGAAAAATCAGCATGGATGACCCGAACTGCCAGACGGACAGCAGAATCAGTGTCCATAATGCGCTTGTCGGGTCTTGGTACCAGAGAATTTTTTGATCAATCCCGACAAAAAACAGCAGCGCATTGATGACCCCGTCATTGCCGAAAATATTGCGCCACATAATGGCAACGGCCACACTTCCGCCGATGATCGAAGGCAGATAAAACAGCGTCCTGTAGACGGCCGTTCCCTTTGCCGCATTGTTTAAAATGACGGCAATAAAAAGCGCGAAGCCGAGGCGGAGCGGGACCCCGGCAAGCACGTACGTGAAAGTGACCTTCAGCGACTGCCAATACTTTTCGTCACCCGTAAACATTTCCTTATAGTTATCGAGCCCAATCCACTTCGGCGCCGTAAACAGGTCGTAGCTTGTAAAGGACAGAAACAGGGACGCGCCCATCGGAATCACCGTAAAACAGAAGAAGCCGATAATAAACGGAGAAATAAAAGCATATCCCGCCAGATTGTCTTTTCTCATACTCCGGCTTATTTTCATTCTGTCAGCCCCATTTCCCGTCAATTATTCCTCTCTAAAATGTCATTGGCCTGCTTCCGGAATGTTTTGGCGGCTTTTTCCGGCGATACCTTCTGATACAGAATCTGATCAGACGTATCCTTCAGCAGCTTAATAACCTCCGCGCTTCCCACCGGCTCCGGCGGATCGGCTTTGCTGATATTTTTCGACGCGGCTTCCACATATTCCACAATGTTGGCCTCTTCCTCATTCAGCTCCGGTTTAATCGCATCTGCCACCTTGTCGGATACCGGAACGCCCCGCTCGCCTTTAATCAGCTGGTTCGCTTCTTTATTATTCACGAAGAAATCAATAAACTTCGCGGCCTCTTTTTTATGTTCTGAGCTTTTCGGAATAGAAAACAGCATACTCGGCTTCAGCGTCAGCGCTTTTTCCTTCATTTGCTGCGGCGGCAGATAGAGAGAAAGAGGCGAGTCTGTCAGCCGGGCAAAGCCTAAATATTGATTCGAGTAGTTCCATGTAATGGCTGATTTGCCTTTGACAATAAAGTCATCTTCCATCCCTTTAATTTGGGCGCTTTCGTCCGGTGTTGGCGACGTTTTTGCTTTGACCAGTCTCAGCTGCCGCTCAAAATAGTCAACAAACAGCTTGTCATCCTGATACGCAAGGCCCGTGCCGTCCTCTTTATAAAAACGCTCACCCTTCGTGCGCAAATAATACGGGAAGAAAATATCAGGCGGGTGCATTCCGTTAGAACCGTATATGCCGGCTTTTTCCTGCAGCTCATACGCCAGCTTCTCATAATCCTTCCACGTCCAGTTTTCCTGATGAATTGAAACACCGGCTTTCTTCAGCAGATCATCATTGGCAATCACAGAAAGCACGTTGACCCCAAGTGTAAATCCGTAAAGCTTTCCGTCAATCTTTCCGCCGGACAGCATATTCTCATCGATTGAACTGACATCAATTGTTCCGTCCTTCATATATGGCGATAAATCCTCAAGCTGATTTTTCTTTCCGTATTGCGCCAAATATGCCGTATCCATTTGAATGACATCAGGCAGCTGTCCCGCGGCAGACATCGGCGCAAGCTTCTTCCAATAGTCATCCCAGTTCGCAAATTCCGCTTCAATATGGACGTGCGGATTCTTTTTCTCATATAATTCAATGACCTTTGTTGTATAGTCATGCCGCGGCTGTCCGCCCCACCATGCGATTCTGAGCGTAATGTCTTCTTTTTTCCCTGATGCTTCTTCACCCGCAGAACATCCGCTGAAAAACAAGACGCACACAAGTGACAGCAGCACGTAATAAACCTTCTTCACATCAATCCCCCCTTTAATGTAAGTGCTTACATTTTATTTTAAAGGGTTGTAACGGGGCGAAACACTCAAAAAACAGTGGCGAAAGTTAAAAAAACAGAGATGGCTATCCTGCGGAAGCGCCTCCCTGTTTTCTTCTGAATTCTGACGGTGTCAGACCGGTATATTTTTTAAAGACGAGACTGAAATACTTCGGATTATCACCGAATCCGATCTCTTCCGCAATTTCTGATACACTCACATCCCGCCTCAGCTTCATCTGCTTCATCGCATGCTCAAGACGCACCCGCGTAACATATTGGGAAAACTTTTCGCCTGTCTCCTGCTTAAAGATTTTCCCCAAATAATCAGGGTTCATAAACAGCATATCTTTTGCTGCCCATTTTAGAGAGAGATTCGGATTGCCAAGTTCGTCGGCGACAAGCCTGGTGATTTTAGAAATCAAATCACTCCGCTTTTGGTCACCGGCCGTTTCAGTTGCTTCCCGGAACAGCTGTCCTGCGTCCCGCAGTTCCCCCGTCCGGCTGATGATTACCCGGCAGCCTGCAAAGCCGTCTGCCGCCTTTTTCTCCAGATCAGGCGTGCCCTCCTCCACGGCAAACACCGCACGTCCTCCGCTGCAGCAAAAAGCTGTCAGCGCGGAACCAAACGCCTCTCTGGCGGCAGAATCTTCAGGCTGAGTGTTCTCCGCGATGATAAGGCGAATCTTCTTACCTGCAAGCGAAGGCGGCGGAGACAGATGGGTGACACCGGCAATCAAGCCTTCCAGGTATTGATCAGCCGCAAAGGAACGGATATGATTCAGCTCATGTTTCAGGTGGGCGGCTTTCTTCTTCCGCACATCATGCAGCTTCAGCTCGGCGATGATTTCCTCTAATGAACGGATAATCTGCTGTTCATTGCAGGGCTTCAGCAAATAATGCCTTACCCCGTATTTCATCGCTTCCTTCGCGTACTCAAACTCCCCAAAACCAGACAGGACGATAAATTGCACGGACGGGCAGACGGCTGACACCTTTTTGATCAGCTCAAGCCCGTCCATACCGGGCATTTTTACATCAGTGATGACGATATGCGGCTGCTTGTTTACGATCTTCTCATACGCTTCAATTCCGTTCTGCGCTTTGCCGACTAAAGAAGCGCCAAGCGTCTCCCACTCAATGATCCCTGCCATTCCGTCAAGAATGATCCTCTCATCATCAGCAAGCAGTATTTTGTACATCACACCACCTCATTTCGGCACGGTATTGTCAGCAAAATCGCCGTTCCCTTCCCTTTCTCGCTTTGAATGCGTAAGCCATACGGCTCCCCGAACATCAGTCGGATGCGTTCATGAATATTCCAGAGCCCGATCCCTCTTCTGCCCGTTTTTTCAAGAATACGTTCGTCCATGCCGGGCCCATTATCTTCGACAGTAATACAGACGCAGTCCTCCGTTTTTTTCGCTTGAAGGCGGATGGCGCATGGCCGAGTAAAAGGCTCAAGCGCGTACTGAATCGCATTCTCCGCCAGCGGCTGGAGTGTCAGCTTCGGAATTCGGTAATGCTTCACCTCATCGGCGATGTCCAGTGTGAAGTTCAAGCGCTCCTCAAACCGGAACCGCTGAATCGTCATATAGTGAAGCACAATATCCGCCTCCTCCTGAAGGGTCACTGTATCTTCTTTGATATGAATGCTGTTTCGCAGGAGAAAACCGAGCGATTCCACCATTTGAGAAATTTGCTTCTGCTGATTCGCTTTCGCCAGCCAATTGATGGACTCAAGCGTGTTATACAAAAAATGCGGGTTAATCTGGGCTTGCAGCGCCTTCAACTCTGTTTCTTTAATAATAAGCTGCTTTTCCACATTTTCTTCCATCAGCTCATTGATCCGCTTCATCATCACGGTAAAATGGCGGTTCAGCGTTCCAGCCTCATCCTGTGTGTGTTCCGGCAGTGACAGCGACACGCCCGCCTCAATCCCGCCGTGCTGCACCGATTTCATTGCGGACACAAGCTGCTCGATCGGCTCTGTGATGCTGTTGGCAATCTTCCGCCCGAAAAGCAAAACCACACTGAAAAACAAAAGAAAACACGTACCGATCACCGTTTTCATAAAGGAAATTTTAGCGAACATCTGATCAAAGGGGATGACATTGTAGTAGCTCCAGTTTTGATAGGATGATTGAAGGAAAGAAATAAAATAACGTTTGCCATTCTTTTTTACCAAGTCATAACCAGGATGCCGCAGCGTCTGCTTTGTCATCTCAGGCGTAAGCACCGATGCATGTGCCGAATACACAAGATTGCCGTCCTTGTCTGCGATCATCATGTCTCCGACCGAATCGCCCCAATCCTTCGGCAAGTCACGAATCATCTGTTTCATATTCACTTGAATCAGCACCATTCCCAAGCCATTTAAACTCAGCTGATGAAACGATCTGATTTGCCGCGCTGAAATCAGGACAGGATCTGAATTGCCCAAGGTCATCCAAAGATTCCTGCCTTTTTGCGCTTTCGCCCGTTCAAATACCTCTTCCTGCTGCTGCTTCATAAGGTCCGATGAACTGCTTCCGGCAGAATACTCTGAGCCCCGGGCATCAATCAAATGAATCGAATCAATGTACTTTTCATCGCCGGCATATTGCGCAAGCTGATCCCACAGCTCCTGCTTCATTTGATACTGGTCATACGTATCATCACGGTTTTGCATGCTGAGAATGCGCTGAATTTGTTCATCGGTAATGATTTCATACGATACATCTTCAATTTTCTTCAGCTCGTCTTCAATCCGTTCAGAAGACATCCGCAGCACCTCCGAGGATTTGCGGTAAATCTGCTCATCATAGACATGAAAAGCGTACTGCACCCCGCTGTATACAAACAGAAAGGATACGGCCATGATCAATGACAGAAACACAAACAGCTTATCCTTAATCTTCATCCGCCTGTACCAGTCCGCGACTCTTTCTTTCATGCCGCCTTTTCTTTCTCCTGGCGCTGATCTATTGACATAAATGCTGTAAAGGACAGCTTCGTTAACAACAAGCTCAGCGCGCTGCCGCTGAAAAACAGCAAAAACATCACATGAAACAGCACTAGAAACAACATTCCGACCGCACCCGCTGCCATCATCAGCGTCACCAATGGCCGGCTGAAGGCAATCAAAAAGCTGATGCTCAGCACCTGTCTGAGCTTTACATCAAAATGAGAAAAGACCGGAAACACATATAACAGCACAAACACGAAAATCAATCCGATGCTCATAAACACATTCACCAGCACAGGCTGATTCATCTGAGCGGCAATCCGTATATCCGCAAACAAAAACAAGCCGGCCGTCACAAGAATGAGCCCCAACAGCTGAGCTGCACCCCACTCCTTCTTAAACGTCCGGATAAACACAGAAAACACCGGGACATCCGTGTTCCCCTTCGCCCACTCTCTCGCCACCGAAAACATCGCGGCCGTAGCAGGCATCAACCCAAACACGACGAGCCCGGCAAGAGAAAACAAGATCCACAGCACATTTACATAAGCCAGTCTCATCACCCATGTACAAAAACGATTCAGCCCATTTGTCAGGCTATGTATCATCGACATCACCTTCCCACTACAGAAAACGCTTTCATTGCAAAGTAATATGTATTTCTCCACTCGAAAGAAAATTCCTGCCGGCCCGTAAAAAATTCGACATCATTTGAGACGGCACATGTCTTACCTTCTCCTGATTTGCCTTTTCAACTGACGGAACACCGTCTCGATCAAGTACCCGGCAAACGCTCCTACTATTACATGAATCCCAAGCATGCCCAGCGCCATGCCATCCCAGCCGCCGACAAAAAAGATGCTGCACCAAATTGTGATCACACCGAGAACAAGCAGCCCACCCAGTATCCATTCCGGCCATTTATTTTGCGGCATCCTCAACTGCAGAAAAATGGAGACACAAGCGGAAATACAAGCCGTCGCAATGGCCATCACATAAAAAAAGATCATCCGCCCTGTCCTCCCTTTTCAAAAAAGCAAAAAAGCCCCCTAAAAAGGACGCTTATTCTGACTTGTTCAGTTCTTTCTCAAACAAATGAAACCCCGAGGCATCTGATCCCTTGAATTCATATCCCATTCTCCGGTAGAAGGAATGCAAGGCGTCGTTATCAGCAACACAATCAAGACGGATCCGCTTCTTCCCCGGATACTCAACACCTGTCTCCGTCCATGTGAGAATCTCGGCCCCAAGCCCATTCCCCGCAAACCGGCGGCTGACCGCCAGACGATGCAAATAAATGGACTCTTCGTGTCCCTCGTCTCCCCAAAGCGTTCTGTCCCACTCGCTCGGCTCAGGCAGAAGCATCACTACACCAGCCAGCTCTTGATCTTTCTGGAACACAAACACATGTCCGCTTTCAATTGAGCCAACAATATCATGTGAGTCATGCCCCTCCAGCAGCCCGCTCCATTGGTCAGAGCCCTGGTCCCGCAGCCATTCAGCCGTACGGACGAGCAGTCCCGTTATTTGCTCTGCATCCTCACGATCTGCCAGGCCGGCGTAAAAATCATTTGCGACAGTTTCTTTCGTAATCTTAAAAGATGTCATAAAGGCCCCCCGATCAAAACTAAACTTACATGCATACCTTCATTATAATGCAAGCAAACGACAAAAAAACAGAATATTTTGTCTGTATGTAAAAGGACGCATGAAGGGAGCCCCCGCTGCCTGTTAAAAGAGTTTCTTCTTATCCCGTTCTTCTTTTAAAATCTCAACCGCTTCCCTGAAGCGCATAGAATGCACAATTTCACGTTCACGCAAAAACCGCAGAGAATCGTTCAAATCAGGATCATCCGAAATATCAATCAGCCACTGATACGTCGCCCGCGCTTTTTCTTCTGCTGCGATATCTTCATACAAATCCGCAATCGGATCGCCTTTCGCCTGAATATAGCTTGCCGTAAAAGGCACCCCCGCCGCATTGTGATAAAAAAGCGCGCCGTCATGATTCGCGTAATGATCGCCAAGCCCGGCTTCACGCAGCTGCTCCGGCGTCGCATCTTTCGTCAGCTTATACACCATCGTCGCAATCATTTCCAGATGGGCAAACTCCTCCGTGCCGATATCTGTTAAAAGGCCGATGACCTTATCAGGAATGGTATAACGCTGGTTCAAATACCGAAGAGCCGCGGCCAGCTCGCCGTCCGCTCCGCCATATTGCTCAATCAAATACTTCGCCAGCGTCGGATTGCACGTACTGACCTTGACGGGATATTGCAGCTTCTTTTCATACACCCACATTCAAGCATTCCTCCTTATACTTGCCACGGCCATGGCCCTCGATTCCAATCCCAATCCTCACCCGCGGGACTGTTGCCGTACTGCAAAAGCGGTCCGTAAGATGATTCGAACTGTCTTTTTAAGTGCCTCGAATAACCGGAATATTGATTAAATTGCTTTAGCGCGTCTTCATCATCAGGATGTGTATCTAAATACAGACTCAGCTCAACAAGCACAAAATCTGCTGCTTGAATTTGCTCAAGCTGGCGGTAATATTCCGCATCAACCTTTTTTGTCATGTGTGTCTCCCCCTCGATAAGGATTTTCATAAAAATCATAGAGATCCTTCCAAAGGGTGCCTTTCCTTAAAGCCTCCATCGGTGAAAACTGCTCCATATGCTCAGGCTGAAAGGTCATATAGAGGTTAGGCGGCGTTCTGTAATATTTCTTCCCTATGGGCGGACAGGGATCAAAACGGCTGTGAAAGGGCGTGTATGATTTAACAGGTGTAAACGGCTGCATATCCTTCATTCTGGCTCCTCCTTTCTCAAAAACAATGACCTTAATAGGTATGAGGCAGGAAGCGTCATTATGACAAAAATCTTAATAAGGAAGCTTGATTTGTTTTTCTATACCTGCGATTCGGAGAGGTCCCAAAAGCGTTAAACGTGTTAATTGATTCGCCATAAAGAAAGGACTGTACTTCATGCCGCTCTCCAGCCAGGAACAAATCACCCCGATATGCGCGGAGGTGATATAGCTGACCAGTATCTCTTTCGGAATTTGAAGCTGTTTCTCAGATTCTTCAATGGATGAAAGCAATTCCTCGTAAATTCGTTTCTGAACGAATTCCGCCATCAGACTTCTGAATTGAGGAAGCCCTCTGTCACTCAGCATCACTTGAAAGTACTCGGCGTGTTCATGGATGTACTCAAAGAGCCTCACAAATGAAACAGGCGGATGATCCTCATCCATACTGACCGGCTCCACCGGCGTCTCAGGCTTAACCTGCCGGATCAAATCATCGAGAACCTCCGTCATGCTTTGAAACAGAAAATCCTGTTTATCCCGATAGTGCAAATAAAAAGTGCCGCGGGTCAGATCCGCTTTTTCAGTAATTTCCTGAATCGTAATCGAATTGGCTTCTTTTTCTTTCAGCAGTGCGATCAAAGCGTCTCTTAGATATTTGTTTGTTCTTTTGACTCTCGGATCTACTTTATGCTTTTTAGACATTTTTTACCTCCTTGTCTAACTTTTATTTTCTTCTGGACAAATCATCAGCTGATGTCTTCTTCTAAACGATTGCACGTTCTCTGTTTATTGACCTTTTCCCAAAATCTACTGTACCATGAACTTACATCCTGTACATGATGTAAAGTAATAAACACGATGTCCATTACCTGTTGAAACGAAGCTTCGTGACGTAAAATGAGTGCACTCCATCTGATCTACACCAGCCATGATAAAGAGAGGAGCCTTTGACATGAATGGAAAAATCGCATTAGAAGAGCACTGGGAATCTCCTGATTTTCCGGCAACGGGAAGTCACAATTTTACTGACGATGAATATTTCAGCGCTGTCCAAAAAAGATTGCAGGAATTCGAAAAACGGATGGAAGACATGGATAAAAACGGCATCCAAACGTCGATTCTCTCATTAACCCAGCCGGGGATTGAAGGAATCACCGATCCTGAAAGAGCTGTGAAACTCGCAAAGCAAATGAACGATCACGCTGCGGAATTCTTCGTTTCCAAACATCCAGACCGTTTTAAAGCATTTGCGGCGGTTCCGCTTCAAGATCCTGAAGAAGCAGCGAAGGAGCTGGAGCGGGCTGTAAACGAACTCGGTTTTGTCGGCGCCTTGGTCAACGGCTACAGTAATATCGGGGACGAAAATACCGCTCAATATTTAGACGAGCCACAGGTACGCCCTTTCTGGGAGAAAGCTGCACAGCTTCAGGTTCCCGTCTATCTGCATCCGCGTATCCCGCTGCCAAATCAGCAGCGTATCTATGAAGGCTACGAAGGCCTCCTCGGCTCAGCGTGGGGCTTTGGGGTTGAAACAGCAACACACGCCATCCGCCTGATTCTGAGCGGCCTGTTTGACGAATACCCTGATTTGACCGTAATTCTCGGACACTTAGGCGAGGGTCTGCCGTTTACGCTGCCGCGCGTCGAGCACAGACTGCGCCATCAGCGCCCTGAGACCCACGGAAACCATAAAAAAGCGCCGACTGAATATCTCCGCAAACACTTTTATCTCACAACAAGCGGCGTATTCAGAACACAGGCATTAATTGATACATTGTTAGAGGTCGGCTCTGACCGCATCTTATTCTCGGTGGACTATCCGTATGAAACGATGGAAGAAATCTCTTTCTGGTTTGACCAGTGTCCAATCAGTGAAACAGACCGATTCAAAATCGGCACCGAAAACGCGGCCAGCCTTTTTAAACTCAATAGATAAAAAGAAGATCTTCGGCAGAGCCGAAGGTCTTTCTGGACTATTCAGTCCAAAATGAGATCAGCGCCTCCAGTACGAAGCGTGATCAACCGCAAACTCATCCAGCGAGCGGGGCTCTTTTCCCGTCACACGCTTCACTGTATCCGTCACCCGGTGTTCGGCACCATGGCGGATCGCTTCTTCTAATTCCGCCATAAAGCGGGCGTAATCCGCAGGCAAACCTGCTGTTTCCATCCTGTTTTGCAGTTCGGAAGAAGAAATGCTGACATGCGTCACCGGACGTCCCGCCGCGGCTCCGATGATTTCCGCCGCTTCAGCGTAGCTCAGCGCCTCAGGTCCCGTCAGAATATGATGAGTATTATGAGACACGCTGTCAATCAAAGCACGCACTCCTGTTTCCGCAATATCATCAGCATCAATAAAACCAAGTTTCCCTTCACCCGCCGCCGTGATGATTTGCCCTTCAGTTTGAATGGACATGCGATGCTGGACATTGATGAAGTTTTGCATGAAGTATGACGGCCGCAGCACCGCCCATTCCGGAAACCCGCGTACTGCACGATGCAATGCCCCAAACACAGGACCATCCTCAGAAACAGCGGACGCGCTGAGCATCACCACACGTTCAGCACCGAGCCGCTGTGCTTCCTTTAAAAAGGGAAGCACATAAGGAGACGGATCAAACACACCAACCGGCGCAACGAGGTAAATCCGTTTCACCCGCTCCAATGCAGGCGTAAAGCTGGACTCATCCTTCCAATCAAAATATACATACTCCGCATTGCTAATCTCGCCCTTTTTCCTGCTCGCGATGCGAACGCTGTAACCCTGCTCAATTAACCGTTTAGCAATCCGGCTCCCTGTCGTGCCGGTTCCCCCCGTAATCAGAATCTGATCGTGACTCATCATTTTTCATCCTCCTCTGTTTGTACAAATGTTTCTTCAAACGTCTCATTTACGACAAGCGGATTCCAATAATCCTTATAATGCAAAATGCTGCCGTCCTTCGTTTTAATCACACTGATATAGGTTTGCCGGTAAGGCAGCCCAGTCGCGATCGCATAGCCTTCACATTGAAACTCCGCAATGATCGTGTTTGTATCAGCCGAGCGATACACTGTCGGAGCAGTAAACGCAGAAATATGGATTTTATCAGGAAAATCCTTAATATAATCGTAAATGGCCGCCTTTCCTTCAATTCTTTCCGGAAATCCCTCTGGCGCATAGGGAAACTCCAATACGGCATGTTCATCCCACAGCTCTGTCCAGCTCTCCATATCCTTTTCAAGCATATATTGCATAAATTTATTCATTGTGTCACATGCTTTTTCGTATTCCGTCATCATCATGGATCATCACCTCGTATTTTATTCTAGACCATTCAGTCCAAAAAATGCGTCAAAGGGCTAAGCACCCTTTATCAAAAAAAGTCAATCAAGGACAGATAAACTCACTTCAACATAATCCTGAAGCTGGTCAAAATCAGCAGAAACCTTAGCGATAAACGTCAGAGACAGCCGGCTCTGGTTTAAATAACGGGCAAGTGCCGCTATATCAAGATGCTCCTTCAATTCTCCTTCAGCCTGTGCCCTTCTCAGCGCCAGATAAAAGGCCGTCTCAAGCTGTTTCGTCTGTCCTTCAAAGTACCGGGCAAGGTCCGAATCATGCGGGATTTGTTCAATAGCGCTGTTGATGATAAAACACGCCTTTGAACGTTCAGGATCTTTCAGGACATTCACACCCTCCTGAAAAATATCACGAATGGCGTCCTTGACAGAGCCCGGTGCCTCAAGCCTTTCCACAACAGCCGCGTTTTTCCCCTCAAGATACGTTTTCACAGCGGACAAAAACAGATCCCGCTTCGTTCCATACGTATCGTACAAACTCTGGCGCGCAATGCCTAAATGAGAGAGCAGCTCCTGAAGAGACGTGCCTTCGTAGCCATACTCTCCAAAAACCTCTATCGCTCTGCGTAAAACAAGCGCGGTATCGAATTCTTTATTCCTACCCAAACGAATATCACCTCCTGCAAGAAGATATTACCTTTTCCAGACTGAACAGTCAAGAAAAACAAAAACAAAAAAAACACCCTTGATCAGCAAGAGTGTCCGTTCTCCACGCTTTTTATTTATGGCCGTCTTTTCCCCAGTGCCCCATTTGGTGGTGATGGTGCCCGTAGTTACCATCATGATGATGCCCATAATTTCCGTCCTCATGATGGCCATAATTTCCATCCTGATGGTGTCCGTAATTTCCATCAGGGTAATGGTGGTGATGTCCATCATTATCATAGTGCATTCCGTAGCTCGGATCACTCATTGAGCTCGGATAGCCTCCGCTTGGGTAGCCGCCGAATCCTCCAGACATGCCATAACCCGGGTAGCCTGCGCCTCCATAACCTGGTTGGCCCATCCCTGTATACATGCCATGGCCCGGATAACCCGCGCCTCCATAACCTGGTTGGCCCATCCCCGTATACATGCCATGGCCCGGATAGCCCGCGCCTCCGTACATGCCGAATCCCGGATCGCCTGCACCATAGCCTGGGTAAGCACCAAAACCGGGTCCGCAGCAGAAGTGTCTTGTATCAGTCATATCCAATCTCTCCTTCACATAGGTTACAGTCCAGCGTATGAGAAGAGCTTACAGATCGTATAGACACCTGCCTATAAACGGATAAAACAATTTCCCGGACAATAAAAAAAAGCAGACCATGACGGGACTGACCCCATAAGATGAGACAAATAAAAAACACCTTCAAGTTTGAAAACGGATAGTTGTTATCCGAAATAAGACTTGGAGGTGTTTTTTGTATGGGAACAAGAATGAGTTATCCGATTGAAGTCAAACAGAAGGCGTAGAAATGAGATTGGCAGGCGTGCCTATGAAAGAGATCATGGAGAAATTAAAAATTAAGAATAAGACACAGATTCA